>JBFEJM010000009.1:0-15601 GCA_041553175.1 Gammaproteobacteria bacterium
ACCACTTTGACCGAAGATGATCGCCGGCGCCTGTGCCATCCACAGGTTGGCGGCGTTATTCTGTTCACCCGCAATTATCAGTCGCCGGCCCAGATCGCAGCGTTGATTGAACAGATCCACGCCCTGCGGACGCCGCGGTTGCTGATTGCGGTCGATCAGGAGGGGGGCCGCGTACAGCGCTTTCGCGATGGCTTCACCCGCCTGCCGCCGGTCGCGCAGCTCGGCGAGCGCTACAATCAGGATCGCAGACGTGCGCGTGAACTGGCGGCACGCACCGGCTGGCTGATGGCGGCGGAATTGCGTGCGGTCGGTGTCGATCTGAGTTTCGCACCGGTATTGGATATCAATCGCGATCTTTGTCCGGTGATCGGTGACCGCGCCTTTCACCGTGATCCCGAGGTCATCGCGGATCTCGCCCACGAATATCAGAAGGGCATGCAGGCGGCTGGTATGCAGGCGGTCGGCAAACATTTTCCCGGCCATGGCGGTGTCTGCGAGGATTCCCATCTGGCGCTGCCGACCGACCATCGGCGTCTGTCCGATATCGAAATGGAAGATATAGTTCCTTTTGCGCGTATGGTCCATCAGGGCATTGCCGGCATTATGATCGCGCACGTGGTTTACAGTGAGGTCGATGACAAGCCGGCCGGTTTCTCACCCTACTGGCTGCAGACGCAATTGCGCGGCGAATTGGGTTTCCAGGGTGTGATATTCAGTGACGATCTGAGCATGGCCGCCGCCGACAGCGCCGGGGATTATCCGGCCCGGGCCCGCGCCGCGCTGCAGGCGGGCTGTGACATGATTCTGGTCTGCAACCGTCCCGACGCGGCCGATCAGGTTCTCGCAAGTCTTGACGGCTATGTGGATCCCGCTGGCCAGGCCCGGCGTGCCCGGCTGCACGGGAAGAACGGAACCAATTGGCAGACACTGCATGCCTCGACCGCCTGGCAGGAGGCTGTCGAGGCGGTTCGCAGCTACGATGCAGATCCATTGCTGGATATGGATATGTAACGCAACCTGGAAGACGTGCGATGACGACTGACGAAATCCTACAAGTGATCATGCGCTGGACCGGCACCAATACCTGGGTTGTGCAGGTCTTCATTGTCGTGCTGGCGGCATTGGTGCTGAGCTACATCCAGCGCAAACTGCTGATGCGCCTGGAGGAGAAACTCAAGACCACCAGCAATCCCTGGGACAATGCCCTGGTCGAAGCGGTGCGCCGGCCGTTGTCGGTGCTGATCTGGGTGGTCGGTATCGCCTTTGCGGCCGAGATCATCTATCGCGAGACCGAAGCGAGCATCTTCAGTGCAGTGACCCCGCTGCGCGATGTCGGTGTGATCGCGGCCATTGTCTGGTTTGTGGTCCGTCTCATCAACAATATTCAGGACAATATCATTGCCCGGCGCAAAGCAGGCGATATCGATGTGGATGTCACCACTATCTACGCGCTGGCGCGTCTGGTCCGCGCCGCAGTCATTATCACGGCGGCACTGGTGGTGTTGCAGACACTCGGTTTCAGTATCTCCGGCGTGCTCGCCTTCGGTGGCATCGGTGGCATTGCGGTGGGTTTCGCGGCCAAGGATCTGCTGGCCAATTTTTTCGGTGGCTTGATGATCTACCTGGACCGGCCGTTCAAGATCGGCGACTGGATCCGCTCGCCCGACCGCGAAATCGAAGGCACGGTCGAAGCCATCGGCTGGCGTCTTACCTGTATCCGCACCTTCGACAAACGCCCCATATACGTCCCGAATTCGGTATTCACCAGCATTGCGGTGATCAATCCACAGCGTATGACGCATCGGCGGATTTATGAAACCATCGGTATACGCTACGCGGATATCGGTAAAATGGGTGCGATCGTAAAGGATGTCGAAGACATGCTGCAGGCGCATTCGGATATCGACCAGTCGCAGACGTTGATGGTCAACTTCAACAGCTTCGGCGCCTCATCGCTGGATTTCTTTGTCTATACGTTCACGCGCACGACCGTCTGGACCGAGTTCCATAAGGTCAAGCAGGATGTGCTCTTGAAAATTGCCGACATCATCGACCGTCATGAGGCCGAGATCGCCTTCCCCACGCGCACACTGCATATGATTTCAGATCCGGAACCCGAACCTTCCATGTTGAATGCGCCTGACAGCGCACGTTCATGAAAAAGCCGCGCATCGGTATTGCGTTGGGGGGCGGGGCGGCCCGCGGCTGGTCGCATATCGGTGTGCTGCGCTGGCTGCAGGAACAGGATCTCTATCCCGATGTGATCTGCGGTACATCCATCGGTGCGCTGGTGGGGGCTGCCGCCGCCGCGGACGAGCTGGATTCCGTCGAACGCTGGGTGCGCAGTTTGACTTGGCAGGACATCGTTTCCTATCTGGATGTCAGTTTCAGTGGTGGCTTGCTCCGCGGCAAGAAGTTGTTCCAGTTCCTCGAATATCGTTTTCCGGATCGCATGATCGAATCCCTGCCGCGTGCCTACGGAGCGGTGGCAACCGAACTGACGAGCGGGCAGGAGATATGGTTTCGGGAGGGTTCACTGTCTCACGCGGTGCGCGCATCAGTGGCGCTGCCGGGTTTGTTTACGCCGGTCAAGCATCGGGACGAATGGCTGGTTGACGGGGGACTGGTCAATCCGGTCCCGGTGTCCCTGTGTCGTGCACTGGGTGCCGACCGGGTGATTGCAGTCGATCTGAACGCCGATCTGCTCAACCGCCGTGGACCCGTACTCAAGCCCGACAACGGTTCGAACGCGTTCGACAGGGCGGTGAAAATGATGGGTGATCTACCCTGGCTGTCGGCCCTCGGCGAAAGCTGGAAGGCACGCGCGCAACAGTGGTCGAACGGCCTGATCGACGATGGCGAAGCATTACCGTCGCTGGTCGACGTCATCGCGCAAAGCGTTTACATTATGGAGATTCGCATTACCCGCGCACGTATGGCGGGCGATCCGCCCGATGTCGTCCTTGCGCCTAAACTCGGTCACATGCGGCTACTGGATTTTCATCGTGCGGAAGAGGCGATAAACGAGGGTTATCGCTGTGCGGAGGCTGCTGCACCGATGTTCGAAATACTGCGCCGGCGCTGAACCGGATGGAGTGATGCCATGGCTGACAAACTGTTCATCATTATGGTCAACACCGATCCAAGCAATTCCAATGAGCTTGGAGCGGCGTTCTTCCAGGCGACCGTTGCGGCGGCAATGGAATATGAAGTCGAGATCCTTCTGACCGGTCGATCCGGTGATCTGGCCAGGAAAGGCGTCGCCGAAAAGCTTTCTGTTCAAGAAGGCAATTCGAAGACTGTCTATGATCTGATTCGGGATGCCCACGAGGCCGGTGTGACATTCAAGGTCTGTACACCCACGCTGGAAAATTGGGGTGATGATCTTATTCCCGAAATTGACGAGACCGTCGGTGGCGCGTATGTCATCAGCGAAGCGATGAACGACGACACCGTTACCTTCACCTATTGAGGAAGGCATGACCATTACAGCCCAACAGGCGCAACAGGTATTCAATGAGGCGGATCAGTTGCACTCGCCCGAGCAGGTCCAGGCCGCATTGCAGCGCATGGCCGCATCCATCAGCGCCAAAATCGGGGATCGTGATCCGATTCTCATCTGCGTCCTCACCGGCGCCATTATTCCCATGGGGCATCTGCTGACCTATTTGGACTTTCCACTGCAGGTTGATTATCTGCATGCCACCCGCTATCGCGGTCAGACCAGTGGTGGTGAACTGCACTGGATCAGTCGGCCGCTGTTGCCCATGGCCGGTCGCACAGTGCTGGTGGTGGACGACATTCTCGACGAAGGGCTGACCCTCGAAGCGATCCTGAAAGAGCTGCGCGATCAGGAGGCGGCCGAAGTCTATAGCGCGGTGCTGGTGCAGAAACAGCATGATCGTCGGCCATTGGGTATCAACGCGGATTTCGTCGGGCTGGAAGTGGAAGACCGCTACGTGTTCGGCTGTGGAATGGATTATCACGGCTATCATCGGAATCTGCCGGGCATCTATGCCGTGCGTGGCAGCTGACGCTGGCCGGCGACGCACTGAGCTGAAGTTCACAACCGATTTTCTGGAGATCGATTCGACATGGCCGAACTGGCAATCATTGGTGGCACCGGACTGACGACCCTGAAGAATTTGGAAATCGAACGGCGGGAGGTCATGCATACGCCCTATGGCGAACCGTCCGGTCCGCTGGTGCATGGAACGCTATGCGGCAAACAGGTGCTGTTTCTGCCGCGTCACGGCACCGCACATACCATTCCGCCGCACGAGGTGAACTATCGCGCCAATCTGTGGGCGCTGGAGCGTATAGGCGCCTGTAAAGTCATCGCAGTCGCCGCGGTAGGGGGTATTACGCCGCAGATGGTGCCGAAAGCACTGGTCGTACCGGATCAGATCGTCGACTACACATGGGCCCGGCAGCATACGTTTTTCCAGGGCGATCTGAGTCACGTCACCCATGTCGATTTCACCTATCCTTACTGTGAAGAGTTGCGCGCGAAGCTGATCGCAGCGGGGCATGAAGCCAATCTGCTGATGGTGGAATCCGGCACCTACGCCGCGACCCAGGGCCCGCGGCTGGAAACCGCAGCGGAGATCAATCGGCTGGCCCGCGACGGGTGTGACATTGTCGGTATGACCGGCATGCCCGAAGCCGCGCTGGCCCGTGAACTGGGGCTCTGTTATGCCACCTGCGCCGTGTGCGCCAATTGGGCGGCCGGGCGCGGGGAAGGTGAGATAACAATGGACGAGATCGAGCACAATCTGAAAGACGGTATGGATCGCGTTCGTACCTTGCTGGAACACGTGATTCCCATGATCGATTGAGATGAGGTTGGCGAACGATGACGATATTGAAAGTAGGCGATCGCGCACCGGGATTCGGTCTTCCCGATGCTGACCAGGAACTGGTGCATTTGTCGGAGTTCAAGGACGAAAAGATACTGGTTCTGTATTTCTATCCCAAGGACGATACGCCGGGATGCACTATCGAGGCGCAGGATTTCACAGCCTTGCGCGATGACTTCGCGGCACTGGATACCGTTGTAATCGGCGTGAGTCGGGATGATTGCGGCAGTCACGCCGCATTCAAGGAGAAATACGGGTTGGGGATTCAATTGCTCGCCGACACCCAGGGTGACGTGTGCGAAAAATACGGAGTCTGGCAGGAAAAGCAGTCCGGTGGAAAATCATCCATGGGTATAGTTCGGTCGACCTTTATCATCGATCGGACCGCTATCATCAGGCACGCACTTTATGGTGTCGAGGCGCGAGGACACGCCCAGCAGGTCCTGCAGTTGGTCAAGGATCTGCATGCGGCCGGATGACTCCGTAGAACGCACTTCGCATATGCGACTGTACTTTTTCTCGCCGGGTATATTTGATGACTGATTCGCGCGACGAAGGCGGCAAAGGTTTTCGGCCTTTCAACGAGGAACAGCGCCGCAAGCTGGAGGAGAAGGTCCGTCGTGCGCGCGAGGCCAAACAAGAGGCCGAAGCGAAGAAGGATACACCCACGGATTCGGCAACCCGCGTTCAAATGACAGCGGTGGAGAATGATGAGAGGGGTGCAAAGGACGCACAGGAGAGCGCAAGCGCCGATTCGATCTCTCCCGTCATCCCCGTCAGACCCCACGCGCCGGCATTCAACCCCATCGATGCCACGGCGCGCGACGAATTGCGCAAACAGGTCGAACAGAAACTCGCCGAGAAACGTCATGGCGGGGAAGTGCGGAAAAGATTGCTGTCGATTGCGGGAAAACAGGCGCGAATCGACGAACAGAGCCGCTACAATCAGCTGTTGCTGGATGGTGGCCAGACCTGGAACAGTTTCGAAGTCACTCTCATCGCCGGTCCGGCCATGACCACACCGGCCAGCGTGGCTCAGCTCTGGGCCGGCAGCCCGGACTATTTCAAGATTGTCGTTGGTTATGCCCTGGATGCGGCCGGAATATGGCATCCGCATGCCTGGCTGCTGGCGCAAGGGCAGGTGCACGAAGTCACAATGAAGTATGCGGTCTATTACGGTGCACCGCTGTCGCCACCCGAGGCAAAGCGATATGCCGAAATGTATAAACCTCGGCGTTGATTGGGCGTGGCTTTCAGGACCTGATCAGGGTGATTGTACCGGTTCGGACTGTATCGGTTCGTAGGGTATGGCTCGGACCAGAATACCGATACGCGGATTATCCAGATAATGCAGTTCATTGCTGCGCATACGCCGGGTTTCCCGCATCCGTGTGGAAACGCCGGTAGCGGGATCGTCGTAGACCAGGTCGGCGGTGAAGTGCAGGTAGCGCGAACGCGACAGCGTCAGTGTGCCGTTCAAAAGTAAACGGTCATATGGACTGACCGCCTGGGGCAGATCCGTCACCGGAAGCGATGCACCGGATGGGATCTGCACCTGAATGGAGCGGGCCGCGCCACGTTCCCAGCCCGGCTGGCGCCAGCGCCAATGCAGCAGTGGTCGGTACTGACTGGAACGGCGCATCGACTCGGCTACCGCCTGCAAGTTGCGCGGGCCCTCAAGCAGGGGCAGGATGCCGCCACCGCTGCCCAACTGTACTGCGTTCCCGGTATCCGGTTGTTCCAGGCTGGTGGGCGCACGTTCTCCGCCATCGTCACCGCGAAGCGCTGCGAATACCAGTACTTCGACGTCATAGCGGGTGGTGTCCTCAGCCGCCGCGCGTAGAGGGCCAAACGCGCCACTCATGAGCAATGCCGGCAACAACCCGAGGCGGATCAGTTTCAAAGCAGCTTGCATAGCATTATTCCTTTCCGGTCAATTCGCGCAGCACCCGTTCGACTGTCGCAAGGCGCGTTTCACTCTCGCCCATATCGGCGAAGAACCGCAGCTTATCGGCGCCATCCAATTTGTAACGCGTGGGCTCGGTCTGAATCAAGTGTATTACCCGTGCCGGATCGACGCTCGGCTCGGAACTGAACAGAATACGACCGCCGGATTGACCGACGTCGATTTTGCGGATGCCCAAAGGCAACGCCAGTAATTTGAGTTCAGTGATGGCGAAAAGGTCTTTGACCGCCTGTGGCAGCAGGCCAAAACGGTCGATCATTTCCACCTGAAGTTCGCGCAGGGCGCTTCGATCCTCGGCGCTGGCGATGCGCTTGTAAAGAATGAGACGGGTGTGCACGTCGGGCAGGTAGTCATCCGGTATCAGGGCCGGAATATGCAGATCGATTTCGGCGCCATGATCGAGCGGCCGGTCGAGTTGCGGATCCCGCCCCTGCTTGAGCGCCTTGACGGTGCGTTCCAGCAGCTCGCTATACAGCGTGAAGCCGATCTCCTGGATCTGTCCACTCTGTTCGTCGCCAAGCAATTCACCGGCGCCGCGGATTTCCAGGTCATGCGTCGCCAGTGTGAAGCCCGCGCCGAGATCCTCCAGCGATTCGATGGCCTCCAGCCGTTTGACCGCGTCCGGCGTCAGAGCGCGGCGGGGCGGCGTGACCAGATAGGCATAGGCACGGTGATGTGAGCGTCCGACCCGGCCGCGCAACTGATGCAGCTGCGCAAGTCCCAGCTTGTCCGCCCGGTTGATGACAATGGTGTTGGCGGTCGGGACGTCGATACCGCTTTCGATGATGGTGGTACAGACCAGCAGATTGCAGCGGCGATGATAGAAGTCGAGCATGACCTGCTCCAGTTCGCGCTCGCGCATCTGGCCATGGCCGATCTGAATGCTGGCCTCGGGCACCAGCTCGCCGAGCTCGCGCGCGATGCGCTCGATGGAGTCGATCTCGTTATGCAGGAAATAGACCTGGCCGCCGCGTTTGATTTCGCGCAGGCAGGCCTCGCGCAAAGTCTGTTTGTCCCATTCGCAGACAAAGGTCTTGATCGCGATACGGTGGGCCGGCGGTGTCGCGATAATAGAGAGATCACGCAGACCCGCCAGAGACATGTTCAATGTGCGCGGGATCGGTGTGGCCGTCAGCGTCAGCAGATCGACTTCGGCGCGCAGGGACTTCAGACGCTCCTTGTGGCGGACGCCAAAGCGATGTTCCTCGTCGATGATCACGAGGCCAAGATTCTTGAAGCGGATGCCTTCCTGCAGAATTTTGTGCGTGCCGATCACGATATCGACCTTGCCCTGGGCGAGTTCGTCGAGCACGCTCTGCTGCTGTTTGGCCGAGCGGAAGCGCGACAGCACCTCGATCCGGAACGGCCAATCCGCCATGCGGTCACGGAAGTTCTGGAAATGCTGTTGCGCCAGCAGTGTGGTCGGGACCAGTACGGCGACCTGACGGCCGGACTGTGCCACCACAAAAGCCGCGCGCATCGCCACTTCCGTTTTGCCGAAACCGACATCACCGCAGACGACACGATCCGTCGGTCGCGGGGCGGCCAGATCGTCCAGTACGGCGTCGATCGCACGCTGCTGATCCGGTGTCTCCTCGAACGGAAAGGCGCTGGCGAACTGGCGGTATTCCTCGGTATGTATTTCGATCGCCTGACCCTGGCGGGCAAGTCGCCGCGCCTGCACCTCGAGCAGTTCCGCGGCGACGTCACGTACACGTTCGGCGGCCTTGCGTCGGGCGCGCTGCCACTGGTCCGACCCGAGTTTGTGCAGCGGCGCCTGTTCCGGCGCGGTGCCGGTGTAGCGGCTGATCAGGTGCAGCGAGGCGACCGGCACGTAAAGTTTGTCGCCGCCGGCATATTCGAGGGTGAGGAATTCCGTTTCGATATCCGCGACGCGTAGTTTCTGCAGCCCGAGATAGCGACCGACACCGTGATCCTCGTGCACGACCGGCGCGCCCGGGGCGAGATCGGTCAGATCGCGGATCAGTGTTTCCGGATCGCGGACCGCCTTGCGTCGCGCGCGCTGATGGGTATGACGACCCAGCAGTTGCGTTTCGGTGATAATGGCGATGCGCTGTTGCGGCAGTGCTATGCCCAGTTCCAGCGGGGCGACGACAATCCCCAACTCGGCGCTGCCGGCAGTGAAATCGTCCCAGTGTTCATATACCGTCGGCTGGATATTCTGGTCACGCAACAGGTCGCGCAGGCTCTCGCGGCGACCGGTCGATTCTGCCGTGAACAGGATACGACCGGCAAAGGAACTGATGAATTCCTTGAGCTGGGCGGCGGGCTCGGGGGCGCGCGCTTTGAAACTCAGATCCGGTAACGCCCGTGTCTCGAAGTTGATTGCAGTGCTGGAAACCTGTTCGAACTCGAAGCGCTGGAGCTGCAGGTTGCCGAACGCTGTCATCAGGTCGGTCAGCTGCTCCGGTGACAGATACAGTTCGTCCGGACGCAGCAGTGGACGCTCGATATCATGCCGGCGCTGCTCGTAGCGATCACCGATCTGCGCCCAGAAACCATCCAGCGCCGCCTCGACATTCGGCATATGAACGACAACGGCGTCCGCCGGCAGGTAATCGAAGAGTGTGGCCGTCTGCTCGAAAAACAGCGGCAGATAATATTCCACGCCGCTGGGCGCGATCTGCTGGGACACATCGCGATAAATGACGCTGCGCTGGGGGTCACCTTCGAAGCGGGCGCGATAGGCCTGGCGAAACCGCTTGATGGCAGTGTCGTTCAGCGGAAATTCACGCGCCGGCAACAGATGGATGCGTTCGACCTTTTCGATCGAGCGCTGGGTTTCCGGATCGAAAGTGCGAATGCTTTCGATCTCATCGTCGAACAAATCGACACGATAGGGCAGCTCGGAGCCCATCGGATAGAGATCGAGCAGGGATCCTCGGATCGAAAATTCCCCGCGTTCCATCACCTGCGAGACATACCGGTAACCCGCCTGATCGAGCTGGCTGCGGAAGTGTTCGAGGTCGAGTCGTTCGCCCAGGTCCAGCAGCAGCGTGCTTTGGCCGAGGTATTCCGCCGGCGCGACCCGCTGCAGCAACGTCGCGACCGGCAGTATCAATGTGCCCTTGTGCAGCCTGGGTAATCGATAGAGGCATTCGACGCGCTGGGAGACGATATCCTGATGCGGCGAAAAGGCATCATAGGGCAGCGTTTCCCAGTCGGGGAAATTGAGCCGCGTCTGGTCATCCTCGGTAGCGAAGAAATCCAGGCATTCCTGCAGGTGTTCGGCCGATTGGGTATCGGGCGTCACGATGACCAGCAGTCGATCCTGTAACCCGGCATTGGCGAGCATGAGCGCCAGGCTGTCGCCGTACAGGCCACCCCAGCGCAGGGTCTGCCCCGCGGCGGGCAATTGACTGCACAGGTCGAGATCCTTTCGAACGGGTGTATCGGAGCGGGAAACGGCCTTGGGCATCGTGACTTGGAATGATTATATGGCTACGGGCGACGGTTGTTCGGTGGCGCGTATTGTCCCATACCGAGGGCCGACCCGCACCCTCGATGCCAAAGAAAAACCCGCATCTCAGCGATGCGGGTTGCCCGGAAGACTTACCGGGATGGAGGAATCAGATAAACAGGCAGACGTCGGCGTCTTTGCCCATGGGCAGGAAGTAGGTTGCACCGACGTAATCCACGCCGTCGATGAACTCGCTGTGGTCGAAGCCGAAGACATCCACTGTCATCTGACAGGCGAACATTTTCACTTCGGCCTCGATGCACAGCTCGCGCAATTCTTCGACCGTGGCCACGCCCTTGTTCTTGAACGTCTTCTTCATCAGGCCCGTGGCGACTTTCTCAAAGCCGGGTATGCCGGCCATGATCAGGTTCGGCATCGGCCAGGCGAAGTTCTGAAACCATTTCGGACCGAAGGGCATTTTCATCGGCATGGCCGGATTACCCAGCGGGCTGACTTCAGACGGGATTTCCTTCTTCAGCAGCAGCAGGCCGTAGAAGGTGAAGAAAATGCTGGCATCCCAACCGAGGGCAGCTGCAGTGGAGGCCAGGATGAAGGGCGGGTAACCCCAGTCCAGGGTGCCTTTGGTGGCGATAATAGCCATCGATGGTGTTCTGCTGGCCTCGATATCCGCCAGTTTGGTCGGCAGCAGCTCGTCCAATCTCTCGTTCAGCCACGCATCGAGGTTGGCATTCGGGGTTTCGACAGGTGCGTTCATAATTCAGTACTCCTCGATCGGTTGCACAGGGTAGGACGGACGGGATCAGTAACCGAATTCACCGAGCCATGTTCCGTTTTTGAAATTGATATCGATCCAGCGCGGCAGGAAGGCCTGCGGCCGTTTCACCGGCATGGTCTCGAGCGGAGGTGCGGATTCGTCCGCATTGATCCTGCAGTGTTGTGTCGTTGCCGGCCGAAACTGAAGAAACAGGCGATCGGTAAGCGCGGTGCGCGATTCGTCGGGCACATCTGCCGTGGCGTTGCCGGTTCTGAAACGTACAGCTTTGCGCACGAAGCAACTGAAGTAGAGTTCCATCTCGACCGTGAGCGGCTCGACCAGGCTCCGCGCCTGGTGCAGGGCCGCCGGGCTGAAACGGACGCTGACCGCGCGGCCATAGAGGTGCGCTGTCATTTCATTGCTCCCCGTCTCCCGAGGGCCCCAAAGCGCCCAGGAGGCGCCGCTGTCGCTCGCTGTCCCGGTTGGCAGAGATTGGGCAATCGCATCCGGCTTCATCAGGCGTTCTCCTTGGCTGAAAAACGGGGGTATAGAAAACAAACCAGTTGGTATGTAAAATAGCCCGGTCGGTTGTGATATGTCAAGATTGCGCCGGTGAATAAATGGTACTTATATATTTTTCTTCAGGAATTCATGTAGCTACTGTACTCTGATGGCATTGTAGCTGAGATGCTCGGTTACCCGATGCGCTTGATCTGGAAGCAATTTCAATGACAAACATGATCGAAACCAGCACCCGCACTGAGCGCAAGCCAGACCGAACCCGCCGCGTCATTCTGGAGGCGGCGTTTCGGGAGATCTACCGGCATGGGTATCAGGGCACCCGGCTGGATGACGTGGTCGCGATCACGGGTTTGACGAAGGGCGCGCTTTACCATCATTTTCCGAACAAGCAGGCACTGGGCTATGCCGTGGTGGATGAAGTGATTCGCGGCATGATCCATCAGGTCTGGTTGGAGCCGCTCGCCGACGCGGAAGATCCCCTGGCACACATGATTCACTTCCTGGAAAACATGGGTAGTCTGATCGGTGACGACATCATTACCTACGGCTGCCCGTTGAACAATCTCGCTCAGGAGATGTCGCCGCTCGACGAGGGTTTCCGCTTGCGCCTGGATCATCTCTACCAGGAATGGCGGCAGGGTCTGCAGCGCGCTCTGGAACGGGCCCGTGAGCAGGGCCATATTCGCAAGGATATCGATTGCGGTCCGCTGGCAGCCTTCGTGCTGGCATCCTTGGCCGGCTGTATCGGTGTCGCCAAAAACGCACAGAGCATGGATCAGCTGCAGATCTGCGGTCGCGGACTGGTGGACTATCTGCGTTCGCTGCGCGCGCCGATGAATTGAGCAGAACGCTTATCCGGCCAGGGATCTAACGTATTTCGTCAATACTTCTGGTCTTCAGCAGCACTTGCGGCGTAATCAGTGCGTAGCCTTGCAGCTGCCAGTGGGCGAGCTCCGTGATTGCCGACGGTACGACTTCGACGAACTCGTGAAAATCCGCCGGCGTGTAATCATAGTCGCTTGCCGCCAGTGCGCAGATTTTGAATTCCACTCCTAGCTGTGCGTAGTAACGCATGCGCTCGACCGCATCCTGATAGCGTTCGTAGTTCTTTCGTGCAAGCGTGACGATCTCGGTGCCATGAATGACAACCTTCAGACTGAGAAACTCCGGGGCGAGTCCATAGGGTTCTTCCAACAACGGGTTCATCAGGGAGCGGATCCAATACAGCGCGGAATGGATCTTCTCCGGATCATCCAGATAGAAATCGAAAACGACTTTCTGTTCGGTATACGGCGTGTGGACGTATACCGCGCCCTTGGTCTGGCCCTGATCGGCGAATGTGTTAAAGCCAACCAGACACAACAGTACGAAAACAGGGATTTTTGTGTACATGGCACGTACCTCACCGTCGCTGTTGCGATGTATGCCAAGTATAGGCGGGGCAGGGAGAAACACCCGAGAATTCGGATTGACAGCGAAAAATCGACGTGCGAGGCTGGCCGGCACCCAGGGGAACACATCTGACGGAGCGCGCCATTGTGGATACCAAGCAACCGAGCTGCGAACAGATCATTGATATCATTCCGGATCCGTTTGTGGTGATTGACCGCAACTATCAGATCGTTGCCGCCAACCGTAGTTATCGTGAGCGTTATGGGGTGCGGGCGGGCGATGTGGTCGGCCGCCGCTGCCACGAAGTATCCCATCACTCGGCGGTGCCCTGCAGCCAGAACGGCGAACATTGTCCGCTGGACGAAGTGCTGGTCAACAAGCAGGCGACCCAGGTCATGCATGTCCATTACGATCGTTATGGACAGGAAGAGTATGTGCAGCTGCACGCAAGCCCCCTGCTGGAAGACGGCGAAGTGCGCTACATGGGGGAGACTATCTTCGTCGTCACGCCGCCCGAGGGTGATGGTGAGAACAAACTGGTCGGGCGTTCGCGTCCGCTGTTGCGGATGACAAGCCTGCTGCAGCGGGTGGCGCCGACCCAGACGACTGTATTGCTGCTGGGCGAAAGTGGTGTCGGCAAGGAACAGGTCGCGAAATATCTGCATCGGTACTCCAGCCACAACGACCGACCTTTTGTTGTGGTCGACTGCGGTGCATTGGGCGAGAGCCTGATCGAGAGCGAACTCTTCGGCCACGAGCGCGGCGCGTTCACGGGCGCAACGCAACGCAAGAAGGGCTTGTTCGAGGCGGCGCATGGCGGCACGCTCTTCATCGACGAAATCGGTGAACTGCCGTTGCCATTGCAGACAAAGCTTTTGCGCGCACTTGAAACGGGAACCATCCGTCGAATCGGCGGTACGGAATACATACAGTTCGACGTGCGCATCATTGCCGCAACCAATCGGGACATGAAACAAATGGTGGCGGACGGGGAATTCCGCGAGGACCTTTACTACCGGCTTTCAGCATTCCCCATTGACGTGCCCGCGTTGCGCGAGCGCAAGGATGATGTGCCCATGCTGGCCGAATATTTCCTCAGTGGGATGCGCAACGCCGAGCGGCATATACCGCTGTCAGCGGAAGTGATCGAAGCGCTGCTCGATTACGACTACCCCGGCAATGTGCGAGAACTGCGCAATATTGTCGAGCGCGCGGTGATTATGGCCGGTGACGGCGTGCTGCTGCCGGAGCATTTCAACTTCGAGCATCGTTACAGCATCAGCAACAGTCCGCGGCAGACCCGTGCTGTTCTGTTGCCGCGCGGGCAACGGATCAGCGACTCGCAGATACTTGAGGCGCTGGCACGGGCGGGTGGGCACCGGTCCAAGGCGGCCGAACTTCTCGACATGAGTGAGCGCACCCTGTATCGGCGCCTGAAGCGGATCAAGCCTGACGACTGATACGCCGGGGCGGCGCCTGTCATGACATGTCATATGGCAGGAAGTGGCAGATTCTGGCAGCCCGGTTCAGGCAAAAAAAGAGGCGGCCGAAGCCGCCCGCAAGTGCGAGGTTGGAGGAGTGTAAACTAAGGTTTGGCGCCGGGAACGGTGGTCAGGCCGAGAATTTCCCAGTCCTGCATGCCACCCCGATACCATTTGATCTTGTCCGCGGGGTAACCGAACTTCAGCAGTGTTTTGATGTTGGTCGGTGACTGGCCACACCACATGCCGTTACAGAACAAGACCAGGGTTTTGGCGTTGCTGTAATCCCACAGGCCTTCCTGCTGCCGGGCACCGAGTTTGTTCTCCAGGATTTCCGCGATCGTGAAGGGGTCGGACTTGGACGCATTCAACTTGTCCCAGGGGATATTCACTGCACCGGGAATGGTGCCGCGTTCGACCCAGTCCGGAGTGCGGGAATCGATCACCAGAATACTGTCATCACCGTTCGACATTTGGGCCAGATAGTCGAGCACTTCAACTTCAGCAATGGTTTCCACGCCGGGCGCCAGCGTCGCGGGCTGAATGCAGAACGGCGGGCAATGGCGTGAGGTTTTGGCAAACGCCGGATTGACATTGTTTTTGTCGTCCTGATTGCGGCTGATCGCCATTTTCTTTCCGTTGTGGACGACGTCCACTTTGGCGATCTCAGGTGTAATCTTGACCTTGATGTCGTCCGCTGCCTGAGCGGCTGTCATGCTCAGTGCCAGTGTCAGAGCGGAAATCACGGGATTCAACTTCATTCTTCAATCCTCCTATTGAGACGACGCTGTGCGCCGTTCGATATTGTTGGCGATATTGTTGGCTCTCAGTCGCATTCGGGCTCTGCCTCGCCCTCAGCCGGCTTCTCTTTCGGTGGCGGCGTATCCTTCCTGTCCCCCTTGGGCCTGTCCCCCTCGGGCGGTGCCGCCGGGGTCTGGTCGGTTGTTTCCGTCGGTTGAGTTACATCTTCCGCGTGGACTGCAGGTGCGGTGAGAAAAGACAGGAGCAATATCCCTGCCAAGACTGCACGGTAGCGCATGAACATCTCCTCCTGAACAAGGTGTCACGCGCAGGGTTTGATTAATATCAAGTGTCCGATGCGTCTGCCAGCGTCGCGGCCAGCGATCGGCGCTGTTCGTAAGCACTGCGCGCTATGGCGATGTCTTGCAGAAACGGTGCCAGTTC
>JBFEJM010000010.1:0-15212 GCA_041553175.1 Gammaproteobacteria bacterium
CCCTGCTCTACGATCGCCTCGATCAGGCCCTGCATCGCGCGCACCGGGAGAATCAGCCGCTCTCGCTGTTTCTGATGGACCTGGACCGCTTCAAGGAAGTCAACGACACGCTCGGCCATCATTTCGGTGACCATGTGCTGCAGGAAGTCGGCAAGCGGGTGGTCGCGGAACTGCGCGAAACAGACACCATCGCGCGACTGGGCGGCGACGAATTCGCCGTCCTGCTGCCCGACACGGACACCGACGAGGCCGTGCTGTGCGCCGAGAAGCTTATATGCGCGCTGGAAAGCGCGATACTTGTGAGCGGCATGTCGCTCAGTATCAAGACCAGCATCGGCATCGCCCTCTACCCCATGCACGGGCATGATGCGGAAACCTTGCTGCAGCACGCCGATGTCGCCATGTATCAGGCCAAACGGAGCAAGAGCGGGTTTCATATCTACGAGCAGGATCAGGATCCGAACAGTGTCCGCCGCCTCGCCATGACCGGTGAAATGCGCGAAGCCATTCTGAACGATCAACTGGTATTGCATTACCAGCCAAAGGTCAGTCTGAAGGATCACCGCACGGTCGGCGTCGAAGCCCTGGTGCGTTGGCAGCATCCGAAACTCGGTCTGCTGCAGCCGGATGAATTTGTACCGCTGGCGGAACACACGGGACTGATATCGCTGCTGACGGACTGGGTACTCAATGAAGCCATCCGCCAGTGCCGCGAGTGGCGCGAACGCGGACTCAATCTGCGAATCGCGATCAATCTGTCAGCCCACAGCCTGCACAACCTGCGCTTGCCCGAACAGATCGCCGGCATACTCGATGCCGCGGGACTGCCCGCGCACATGCTGGAAATCGAGTTGACCGAGACCGCCATGATGTCTGACCTGAGGCGCGCTACGGACATTTTCGAACGTCTGTCGGCGATGGGCGTCCGGCTGTCTATCGACGATTTCGGTACCGGTATGTCGTCTCTGAGTTATCTGAAACGTTTGCCGGTCAACGAGCTCAAAATCGACAAATCATTTGTGATTGATATGGCCGAGGATGAGAACAATGCCGTACTGGTGCGCTCGATTATCGATCTTTCGCATAACATAGGCCGGAACGTGGTCGCCGAAGGCGTACAGGATCGCGATGCCCTGCAACTGCTCGAAATGCTTGGCTGCGATACGGCCCAGGGCTACTACATCAGCCGTCCGCACAGTGCGCTCGATCTGGAAGTCTGGCTGCAGGAAAGTCCGTGGGGGTTGCGTGGCATGGACAGCAGGGTCGAGACGGTCACGGTGCTGCGGCCGCGCCCGCGCTGAGCGATATTCGGGCAAGCAGATTGAGCGAAACCGTCAACACAGCGGCATGGACGGCGTGTCGGCGTCGAACTTTCCCTCCTGAATCCATACCCGCGTTGTAACCGAAACCCGGTCGAACACTTCCATGATGTCGGTATTGCGCATGCGGATACAGCCGTGTGAACGCGGTATGCCCATGGGTTCGCTGTCCGGGCAGCCATGCAGATAGATATATCTGCGCATGCTGTCGACATCGCCCAGCAGATTGCAACCGCGTTCCAGTCCGCGCAACCAGAGAATACGCGTGAGTATCCAGTCCCGCTCCGGATAACGCTGACCGAGTTCTTCCGAATACAGTTCACCGGTCGGGCGCCGGCCGACAAAGACGCACCCGGCCGCGCAGCCCGCGCCTATCTTGGCGCGGATTTCATGCCATCCGCGCGGCGTGCATTCGCTACCGCACAATTCCCCCGCACCCTTGATAGCGGTGGAAATCCTGAAGCGTCTGAGAATTTCCCCATCCCCCAGCAACTCCAATTGCTGCTGCGCCAGGCTGACCCGGATCAGTTCGCGGCCCGGATCACGAGCCATTGCGCTGTACTCGCAGCAGCCCGTCGTAGTTGCCGTCCGCTGACAGGGTATAACCGTCTATACCGTTGCGCATGGCGAATACCTGATCCTCGTACCACAACGGAACGTAGGGCAACACCAATGCAAGACGCGCCTGCAGGGCCCGGTAGAGAATGGCCTGCATTTCCAGGTCAGGGACCTGTTCCGCCGCCTCGATCAGCGTATCGACGATCTGATCGCGAAAGCGTCCGCGATTGGCCCCTTCCGGCGGAATCGCGCTGCTGTGAAAGACATAACGGAAGATATCCGGCGTCTTGATTCCGACCCAGGACAGGCTGTACAGCTCGAAGCGCCCGGCCTTGATATCGCCGTAGAAGGTACCCCAATCGTAGGTCTTGAGCTTGACCCGAATACCGACACGCGCCAGCTGATCCTGAATCACAGTCGCCAGGCGAATGCGTAACGCGTCGTTCGAGGTTTTGTAGGTCAGATGCAGCGGGTTATCCGGCCCGTATCCGGCCACAGCCAACAGCTCAACCGCCCGGACCGGATCGTACGCGCGCGGCTTGAGTTCCGGGTGGCCGGCCCAGTGTCCCGGCGGCAATAACGCTGCGGCAGGACGCGCACCCTCGTCCATCACGTAGCGGATAATCGATTCGCGATCTATGGCGCAGGCAATCGCCTGCCGCACCTCAAGCCGCCCGGTGCGCGGGTCGTCGAGATTGAAACCGAGATAGGCAAAGTTGGTCCCGATCGCGCGCCGCACCTGGATATTCTGGTTCTGACTCATATAGGTCACCAGTTCGGCGGGAAGATCGTTCTGCAGCAGATCCACCTCACCGCGCATGAGTTTCAGCACCCTCACGGTCGCATCGGGGACGCGCATGAGTTCGATGATCACACCGTCCGCCAGCCGCGTTAAGCGGAGATGGCCGGGTTCCGGTCGGTCGAGATAGGCCAGCGGACCACTGCCGATTGGCGTGAAATCGGTGTCCTTGGGCAGACTCGCCACGGACTCCGGCAGAATTCCAATGACCAGATAGCCGGGGAACAGCGGGTCTGCCCGGTTCAGAAAGAAATCCA
This sequence comes from Gammaproteobacteria bacterium, assembly GCA_041553175.1. Lineage (GTDB taxonomy): Bacteria > Pseudomonadota > Gammaproteobacteria > Thiohalobacterales > Thiohalobacteraceae > JAHJQQ01. The sequence continues at coordinate 2,934 of JBFEJM010000010.1, forward strand.
AGCGACTGTTGTCGATCACTTCGATCCGGTCTATGAGCGCCAGTGAGGCGCGGTGGGGAGAGGCATTGGCCGGGTCGAGGATGAAGTCGTAGGTCGCTTTGACATCGTGGCTGCTCAACCAGCCGCCGTCGTGGAACCGACGATTATTCTCGCCCAACCGAAACCGGTAGTGAGTTGGATCTATCTGCTCCCAACCGGCCAGTGCCGGCTGCGGGCGGGAACGTTCGTCGAAATCCACCAGGCGCGAATAGATCAGCCGATTGACCCGCGCCGAGGTGGCATCGGTCGCGTAGCGCGGATCAAGCGTCGTCGCTTCGCTCGCAATCGCCATGCGTATCGAATCGTGTTCGGGCTCGGTGCAGGCGGACAACAGCACTGCCAGTAGCAGCACTGCCGTCCGGCTCAAATACCCTCTAACGTAACGTGACATAATTCACCAGCTGCAATATGGCCGTTCGGCCAGGCAGACATTGTAATAGCGTGGGTCGTCGGATACTTCCCGCCCCAGCCATTCAGGTCGGACGAATGTCTCGTCCTCGGCCTTGAGTTCGATTTCCGCGACAATCAGGCCAGCATTGTCACCTTCGAACACATCGATCTCCCACAGGTGTGCATCGACGCGAACGTGGTAACGGGTTTTTTCGATCACCGCCCCGACGCAGAGGCCCGCCAACAGTTCCTCGGCATCCGCCAGCGGTATTTCATACTCGTACTCCTGCCGCCGAATACCCAGGGTGGCGCTCTTGATGTTGATATAGGCACGCTCTCCACCGGTACGTACACGGACCGAACTGCGCGCCGCGCCCGTTTCTTCGATACGGCTTAAATAACCCTGCCGGTAGCGTGTGCCGGCATCAGCGGCAGACCGCCAATTGTCGTTCGTAAGCAGAAATTTGCGTTCTATCTCGATCGCCACGGGTGATTCCTGTTTTTCGCAGGCGACATGGTAAGGCAGGCCAGCGCGTCTGGGTAGGCCCACGCGGAATTCCGGCTCAATCTACAATTGAGAATGTGACAGATTTGCCGCGGTTCGGCTGTTCGAAACAGCCTGAAAACGCAATCGAACACGCAGACGCCGAAAAGCGGTGGCATCCAGGCTGTCGGCGAATATCGCTATATGCCGGCGACTGCGTCGGCCCGGCTTGCCTAAGGGCAACACGACCAGCCGGGGATGCACGAAAGCAGGGCCGGACAACACTGCGATATCCCGCGATGATCCGGCACCGATTTCCCAGAATCCATCACTGCGCCAGAGCAGAGTCACAACTCGAGCCGCGTTGCGAGCGTGCGTGTGCAGTTCCCGGAGCAGGCTGACCGATACCAGCGCAACAACCAATAGGCGCACACCCGACGAGGGCAGCCACGGCAGCGTCGACAACATCAGCACATGAACGGCGATCAACCAGCCGGTGCGGTGGCGCGAGGCCCGCAGCTCAAGCCTGAGTGGCGCCTCGAATACGTTGGACAAGTTGTGCGACCTCCCTGTCGCTGGGGATCTGCCGGCCGAGCAGCCACTCCAGCAGCAGCGCGTCAGGGCAGTCCAATAAACGCCCGAACACCTGCAGCTTCGCCGCGTCGAGCTCGGCACCCTCGCTGTCAATGAATTGAAGCAGCAGCAGATCGAGTTCACGCATGCCGCGCCGACACTGCCAGCGCAGCCGTTTGAGCTCGCTGCGGGTGCTGTCCGAGACATCCATCACATCGACCGTTTGACCATCAACTCCTTGATGCGTCCGATCGCCCGGGTCGGGTTGAGTCCCTTTGGGCAGACCTCGACACAGTTCATGATGGTATGACAGCGGAACAGTTTGAAGGGGCCTTCCAGTGCGTCCAGCCGCTCATCGGTGGCCTGATCGCGACTGTCGGCGAGAAAGCGCCAGGACTGCAACAACGCGGCCGGGCCGAGGAACTTGTCCGGATTCCACCAGAACGACGGGCAGGCGGTGGAGCAACAGGCGCACAGAATGCATTCATAGAGCCCGTCCAGCTGTTCCCGCTGCGCCGGGGTCTGCAGCCGCTCCACCTCGGGCTCGGGATCATGATTCAGCAGATAGGGCTTGGCCGCCCGATACTGAGTGTAGAACTGCCCCAGATCGACAATCAGATCGCGCACTACCGGCAGACCCGGCAGCGGACGTAATACGATGGGCACCGCCAGATCGGCCAGTGACGTAATACAGGCCAATCCGTTGCGGCCGTTTATGTTCATGCCGTCGGAACCGCAGACACCTTCCTGGCAGGAACGCCGAAAACTGAGCGTTTCGTCCAGCGCCTTCAACTCGAGCAACGCATCCAGCAGCATCATGCCGGGCTGGACTTTGGCATCATCCAGCTCGTAGTCCTTCATATAAGGCTGGCTGTCAGTATCGGGATTGTAGCGATAGATCGAAAATTTCATGCCGCATTCGCCTCTGACATTCGCATGGCTTCAATACACCCGTGCCTTGGGTGGGAACGGATCGACCGTGATGGGCTTGATCCGCACCGGTTTGTAATCCATTCGCCGCCCTTCCTTGAAATACAGACTGTGGCGCATCCAGTGCACGTCGTCGCGATCCGGGTAATCGATGCGGGAATGGGCGCCGCGACTTTCACGCCGTTCCAGCGCGGAACAGACTGTCGCCAGCGCGATGTCCATCAGATTTTCCAGTTCCAGTGCCTCGATGCGCGCGGTATTGAAGACTTTGCTATGGTCGCTGATGCGGGCCTGTTCCATACGGGCCTCCAGCTCCACCATCTTCTCGACGCCCTCGCGCAATACATCCTCATTGCGGAACACGCCGCAGAACTTCTCCATCGTGGCCTGCAGTTCCCGCTTCAGCTGCTCGACATTCTCGCTGCCGTCGCGTCGATCCCAGCGTGTCAGCCGCGCCATCGCCTGCTCGACGCTGTCTTCATTCAGCGGCCGGTGATAACGGTTGCTGTCCAGGAAGTCGATTATGTGATTCGCCGCCGCCCGTCCGAACACCAGAATATCGAGCAGCGAATTGCCGCCCAGTCGATTGGCACCGTGGACCGATACGCAGGCGCATTCACCGGCCGCATATAAACCCAGCACCGGCTCTTCGGGACCGTTATGTTCCGGCACCACCACCTGACCGTAACGGTTGGTGGGTATGCCGCCCATGGTGTAGTGGGCCGTGGGATAGACCGGAATCGGCGTCTCCGCCGGATCGCTGTGCAGGAAGGTCTTGACCGTTTCACGAATACCGGGCAGGCGCTTGGCGATGACCTCGACGCCGAGGTGATCCAGCTTCAACATCACGTGATCCTTGTTCGGACCACAGCCGCGCCCTTCCCTGACCTCGATGGCAATCGCCCGGCTGACGACATCGCGACTGGCCAGATCCTTGGCTTTGGGTACATAGCGTTCCATGAAACGCTCACCCTCTGCGTTGACCAGGTAGCCGCCCTCACCGCGAACGCCCTCGGTGATGAGCATGCCACGGCCGGCGATCCCGGTGGGATGGAACTGGAAGAACTCCATGTCCTGCAGCGGCACACCCGCGCGCAGCGCCATCGCCATGCCATCGCCGGTGTTGATCAGGGCGTTGGTATTGGTGCGGAAGATCTGTCCGGCACCGCCGGTTGCAAGCAAGGTGGTCTTGGCTTCGATGATAAGCGGTTCACCGGTGGCAATCTCCAGCACCAGTGCGCCCAGTACGTTGCCGCCGGTGTCGCGCAGCAGATCGATCGCAAAGTACTCATCGAAAAAATGCGTCCGCGCGCGGATATTCTGCTGATACAGTGAATGCAGGATCGCGTGTCCCGTGCGATCGGCCGCGGCACAGGTACGGGCGGCCTGATCGCCGCCGAAATCGCGGCTCTGGCCGCCAAAGGCGCGCTGATAGATCTTGCCGTTGTCGAGACGCGAGAACGGGACGCCCATGTGTTCCAGTTCATACACAACCCGCGGCGCCGCCCGGCACATATACTCGATCGCATCCTGATCGCCGAGATAATCACTGCCCTTGACCGTGTCGAACATGTGCCAGTGCCAGTTGTCGGGCAGGACATTGGCCAGGGCGGCATTCACGCCGCCTTGAGCGGCGACCGTATGGGACCGGGTCGGAAAGACCTTGGACACGACCGCGACGTGGGCCTCGGCCTGGGCCAGTTTCAGGGCCGCGCGCAATCCGCCACCGCCGGCACCGATAATGAGGGTATCGAACTTGCGCCGTGGCAGGCTCATGGCGTGACACCCCGCAATACCGCCAGAAACAGCACCCGCAGCGACCACAGGCCACAGCCGGCCAGGGTCAGCGCAACGCCGGCGAACAGCGCCACGCGCAGCGCGGTGTGCTGGACATAATCCATGATCACATCACGTACCCCGACCCAGGCATGTATCAGTATCGACAGAATGAACAGGCCCGTGGCCAGATTGACCAGAGGATCGGCCAGCCAGGACTGCCATTGGGCAAAGTCCTGTACCGGGTCCAGGCCCCAGTGGAACAAGAGATAGACAATGAACAGCAGCAGATAGACCGCGGTGAAGCGCTGCAGCAACCAGGCGCGCAATCCGTGCGCTTGCCGGCTCATCCCCACCCCCACATGCAGAGCAGCGCCAACAGCGGCGCGGCGAGTGTCGCCAGCAATGCGGTCAATCGTGCGGCGGGTTTGGTTATCCCGATTTCCAGGTCGATAAACAGAAAACGCAGCCCGGCCAGCAGATGATGCAGCAGTGACCATGCCAGCAGGAACTTGATCGCCTGGAACAGCGGCATCGTCAGCAATTCCGCCGCCTGCGCGAATCCATCCGGTCCCTGGAGTGAGAGATCGAGCAGAAACGCGCCAAGGGGCAGGCTCAGGAACAACAGAATACCCGAAAGACGGTGGGCAATGGATGCCACCGCGCCGACGGGCATTCTGATCTGCAGGAGGTTTAAGAACTTCGGCCTGGACGCTGAGTGGTGCATGACGGCCCTGATGGTTTGTTCGGTGTTTTATAGCACCGCCGGCGCGCTCACGCCAGCCCTGTCGATACTACGGTCTTTCTCAGGCTGACACTGCGGCCGGATTTGACTACCATGTGCTGGCTTTGACAGTGGGGGCTGAAAGTCTATGAACGCGGATTGGAAATCTTTTCTGCAGAAATGTGGTGTCGAATTCGACGGCCGGGATCGCGTCGCGAGTTTCGGCAATCCGGAACGTGAACTGCGCGTCGCGTTGTCCGGAGCGGTATTCGCGGACCTCTCGCATCAGGGTCTGCTGGCGGTACGCGGCAAAGACGCACAGGAGTTTCTCCAGGGTCAGTTCACCAACGACCTGCGCAATCTGGGAGAGAATACCAGTCAACTGAACGGCTATTGCAGCGCAAAGGGACGCCTGCTCGCCACCTTCAGGGTCATTCCCGATGGCGATGGCTATCTGCTGCGCATGCCGCGCAGCATGATCGACGCCGTGCGCAAACGTCTGCAGATGTTCGTGCTGCGGTCTGCCGTGACCCTTGAAGACGCCAGTGAACGCTATGTCCGTGTGGGCCTGTCAGGACCCGACGCGGCCGAGGAACTCGCCGGCCTCGTCGGACAGGTCCCTGCCGCGGTCGATCAGATCACGCGGCCGAACGGCTTCACTGTCACCCGCATTCCCGGGCTTCACCCCCGCTTCGAGATTTATGGCGTATACGAAGATATGCGTCGCCTGTGGGAAACACTCAACGTGCGCGCCGCTCCCGTGGGGGAATCGGCCTGGGGATTACTCGAGATCATGGCCGGTATACCCGTCATTCAACCGGAGACGATGGACGCCTTTGTGCCGCAGATGGTGAATATGCAGCTGATTGGCGCCGTCAGCTTCAAGAAAGGCTGTTATCCGGGCCAGGAAGTGGTCGCCCGAATGCAGTATCTGGGCAAATTGAAGCGCCGTATGTATCTGGCAAAGATCCGCACCGCTGCAGCGCCTGATCCTGGCATGGATGTATTCGCTGCGACCGATTCGGAACAGAGCGCTGGCAAGGTCCTGGATGCCCGACCTCACCCCGACGGTGGATTCATGGCCCTGGTGGTGATCCAGATCGCCAGCCAGGAAGCGGGTGAAATCCGCCTTGGGGCGGCTGACGGCCCGGTGCTGGACTTCGTTGATCTGCCCTACCCCATACCGGCGACGGAATAGCCGGGCGCTCCTGGACCGGAACGCGTGCGTTCGATCAGCCGGAACGGGCTGCCGAGAGCGGAAGCTTGTTCACTTTCCAGCGGGTATTCTCGATGAAGAAATGGAACTCGTCGACCGGCAGGGGACGGCTGATATAGAAACCCTGCGCCATATCACAGCCCATATCCGTCAGCAGTCGCAGCGTCGATTCGTTGGTAACGCCTTCGGCAATAACCTGTAGACCGAGGTTATGCGCAAGATCGATGGTCGAGCGCACAATGATCGCATCATCGCGATCCTGCTCCATATCCTTGACGAAAGACTGATCGATCTTGAGTTCGCTGACCGGCAGTTTCTTCAGGCGACTGAGTGAGGAATGCCCCGTTCCGAAATCGTCAATGGAAAATGACACGCCTTGCTTCTGCAGCAGGCTCAGCACACCCCGTACTTTACTGTGTTCACTCAGGAACACACTCTCGGTGATTTCCAGCACCAGACCCGGTTTGGGGAGTTTTGCCCGCTCTATCAGGTTGATCAGCTGATCCGGAAAGCGGGGATCCAACAGATTCTGCATGGACAGGTTCACCGCCACCGTCAGATCCAATCCCATGCCCTGCCATACCGCACACTGATGCAGACCGCGCTCAATCGCCCATAAGCTGAAGGCGCGAATCATGCCGGTGTGCTCCAGGATAGGAACGAATTCCGCCGGCCGCACGAATCCGCGTTCGGAATGCGGCCAGCGTGCCAGCGCCTCGACGCCGTAAAGCGCGCCCGTTCGTAAATCGATCTTGGGCTGGTAATGCATGTCGAATTCGCGATTGACCATGGCCTGGCGCAGATCCGTGGCCATGGTCAGGCGACCGGGCTGAAAGCTGTCTTCTTCGGCGTTGTAAAGGGTGAATCCATCATGGTTTCGTTTCGCGATATACATCGCCATATCGGCGTGTTTCAGCACCGTCGCGACATCGGCCCCATCCTCGGGATAAAAAGCCACACCGATACTGGCACCGACCGAAAAACGCATGTTCTCGATCTCGAATTCGGTATCAAGTGACTTGAGCAGATTCCCCGCTATCTGGGCGGCGATTTCCGTGCTGGCACCGGGAATGATCAACGCGAACTCGTCGCCACCCAGCCGGCCGACGGTGTCGGTATGGCGCAGCTCCGCCGAAAACCGCTCGCTGACCTGTTTCAGCAGCTGGTCTCCCGCATCGTGCCCAAGCGTGTCGTTGACCTCTTTGAAACTGTCCAGATCAACCATCATGACCGCGACCTGATAGTTCCCGCGTTGTGCCGCAAACAGCGCCTGCTGCAGACGATCCTGAATCAACAAACGGTTGGGCAAGCCGGTCAACTGGTCGTACAGGGCGATACGTTCCAGTTCTTTGTTGATCGTCGTGAGTTCACTGTTCAGTTGCGAAAGATCCGACTGATACGCCTCTGCCTCGCTTTTCGCTTTCGCCAACTCGGCATAGGCCATGGCATTTTCGATGGCGATACTGACCTGACTCGCGAACAGTGTGAGAAGATTCAGATCCTGACGGGAAAACTCTTCCGCACCTATCTTGTTGATACCGGCGATTCCGCCCAGGAAATGGCCTTTTCCCATCAGCGGCACCATGATCAATGTGCCGGCCTCCCGCTCCCACCGATTGCGCTCGACTTCCGTGAGTTCGTCGAGCATGCCGCGCCACCACGGACGCCTGTGGCGCCATACCCATCCGCATACACCGTAGTTCAGGGGCAGACTTTCTCCGATGATCTCCTCGGCGTTCTTGCCGGCGCCGGCGCGGTAGGTGTATTCGCGGCAATTCTCGTCGAGAATGGGAATGAGCAGCGTCTCCGCCTGAATGAGTCGACGGGCGCGATCGGCAATAAGCTGGAGAACGGTATCGAGATCGAGTTGCCCGCCAACGGCGTTGGCGGTTTCCTTCAGGAGTTCGAGTTCATGCTCGCGGTCACTCAACGCCTGCTCCAGTTCCTGCAGGCGCCTCTCTCGATCACCAGGTAATTCGGCTTTACTCACTGGAAACCCCGCTCAGCCCGTCGCTCGGTCAACCGGGCGTGCCGCAATAGCGGCCGCCCGGATATACGGGAAGTTATAACAAGTATTAGCTAAAAACTCGGATTAAACATTAGCTAATTCTGTGGATTTTTGGTGATTTTTATCGAACCGGGGCGGAACGTCAAATTACCGACTCCAGTTCCCGGCCGAACAAACACAGCCAGGTACAGAATAACCCTATTCAATTCAGGCCAAAGGCCGCATGTGTGGAAACAACAGGACATCCCGGATTGAGGGGGCGTCGGTAAACAACATCACCAGACGATCGATACCTATGCCCTCGCCTGCGGTCGGCGGCATGCCGTGCTCCAGGGCGCAAACATAATCCGCATCGAAATGCATGGCCTCCTCGTCACCCGCCTCTTTCTCCGCCACCTGCCGACTGAAACGTTCGGCCTGATCCTCGGCATCGTTCAATTCGGAAAAGCCATTGGCTATCTCACGACCACCGACAAAAAATTCGAAGCGGTCGGTCACGAAAGGATCTTGGTCGTTACGCCGCGCCAGCGGTGATACCTCGGTCGGATAGGCGGTCATGAAGGTCGGGTTCTTGAGCCTGTGCTCGACCGTCTTCTCGAAGATTTCGATCTGCACCTTACCCAGCCCGTAACTGTCCTTGAGCGGTATCTCCAACCGTTGTGCAACCTGACGTGCCCGGGTGAGATCATTCAGATCATCCGCCGAAATATCCGAATTGAAATGCAGAATGGACTCGACGATGGTCATGCGCGCGAAGGGCGTTCCGAAATCATAGTCCTCGCCCTGATAGTTGATCACGGTAGTACCGAACAGATCTTTAGTCATAGTGCGCAACAACTCTTCCGTGAGATCCATCAGGTCATGGTAGTCGGCATAGGCCTGGTAGAACTCGAGCATGGTGAATTCCGGATTGTGCCGCGTCGATAAGCCCTCATTACGGAAATTGCGATTGATCTCGTAGACGCGTTCGAAACCACCCACGACCAGGCGTTTCAGATAGAGTTCCGGCGCGACGCGCAGAAACAACTGCATGTCGAGCGCATTGTGATGCGTGATGAAGGGCCGCGCAGTCGCACCACCGGGTATCATCTGCATCATCGGGGTTTCGACTTCCAGAAAATCGCGGGTGTTCAGAAAATCCCGAATGTACTGCACGATACGCGTCCGCACCTTGAACACTTCGCGCGACACTTCGTTCATGATCAGATCGAGATAGCGCTGGCGATAACGTGTTTCCTGATCCGACAGGCCGTGAAACTTCTCCGGCAGGGGACGCAGCGATTTGGTCAGCAGTCGCAGCTGCTCCACCTTGACACTGAGTTCACCGGTCTTGGTCCTGAACAGCACCCCTTCCGCGCCGACGATATCGCCCACATCCCAGGTCTTGAACGCCGCATATACACCTTCCGGCAGGCGATCACGTTCCAGGAACAATTGCATCCGTCCGGACATGTCCTGGATATGGGTGAAGCTGGCCTTTCCCATAACCCGTTTGGCCATCATGCGGCCCGCGATCCGCACGCGGCGAACATTCTCATCGAAGTATTCCGCCGGCTTGTCGCCGTACTCGGCATGCAGTTCACCGGCCATGACATCACGACGGAAATCATTCGGAAAGGCAACGCCCGCGGCGCGCAGCTGCTTGAGCTTTTCCCGCCGCTCGCTGATCAGTCGGTGTTCGTCCTGAGTGGAATCATCTGTCATTGTCAAATCGCTTCACTGTTGGGCAGCCGTCACAGGCCGCTCTTCAAACTGGCTTCTATGAAATCGTCGAGATCACCGTCCAGCACCGCCTGAGTATTGCCGACCTCCACGCCCGTGCGCAGATCCTTGATGCGCGATTGATCCAGCACATAGGATCGGATCTGACTGCCCCAACCGATGTCGGACTTGCTGTCTTCGACCGCCTGCTGATCCGCGCGTCGTTTCTGCATTTCCAGCTCGTAGAGCTTGGCCTGCAGCTGTTTCATGGCAGTGGAGCGGTTTTTGTGCTGCGAGCGGTCGCTCTGGCAGGCGACCACGATCCCACTCGGCATATGGGTGATGCGGATGGCCGACTCGGTCCGGTTGACATGCTGTCCACCGGCGCCACTGGCGCGATAGGTATCCACTTTGAGGTCCGCCGGGTTGATTTCAATATCGAACGAGTCGTCGATCTCCGGCGATACGAACACCGCGGCAAAGGAGGTATGCCGGCGATTGCCGGAATCGAACGGTGATTTGCGCACCAGTCGATGCACGCCGGTTTCGGTGCGCAGCCAGCCAAAGGCATAGGGTCCGTCAAACTTCACGGTCGCGCTTTTGATGCCGGCGACTTCGCCGGCAGAGGCCTCGATGATTTCGGTCTTGAAGCCGCGCCGTTCGCCCCAGCGCAGATACATGCGCAACAGCATTTCCGCCCAGTCCTGCGCCTCGGTGCCGCCGGAGCCGGCCTGGATATCGAGAAAGGCGTTGTTCTCGTCCATCTCGCCCGAAAACATGCGGCGGAATTCGAGTTCGGCGATCTGCTGCTCGAGTCCGGCGAGGTCACGCGTCACCGACTCCACGGTGTCCGTGTCGTTCTCTTCACCCGCCATGATGACCAGTTCCTCGGCGTCCTTGAGGCTGTCACCCATGGTGCCCAGGGTGAGCACGATTTCCTCGAGACGGGCACGTTCACGGCCCAGTTCCTGCGCGCGATCGGGGTCATCCCAGATGTTGGGTTGTTCTAGCTCGCGCTCGACCTCTTCCAGGCGCTCGCGTTTGCCGGCGTAGTCAAAGATACCCCCTAAGGGTTTCCGAACGCCCCTTGAGATCCCTGATGGTGCTGATGATCGGATTGATTTCCAACATGGTGCTTGTCATTACCTGAAACTGGGAAAGCGGAGAATCATACACTAGCGCCCCTTGGGGCGTGCGACATGTTCGGGCCGGGCAGTCACGGAACGGTCAGTCAATGAGTCAGGATGCCGCCTTGCTGTTCTTGATCATGCGTCGACCGCGCACCGCTTCGGCCAGTGTTTCCAGCATACCGGTACTGTCATCCCAACTGATGCAGGCATCAGTGATGCTCTGACCGTAGGTCAATGCCTGGCCGGGCTGAACATCCTGGCGCCCTGCCTGCAGATGGCTTTCGATCATGACACCGATAATGGCCTTGTTGCCCGCCGCAATCTGACTGGCGACATCGCTACCGACGGTAAGCTGCCGTTGATGATCCTTCATGCTGTTGGCATGACTGCAATCGACCATCAGGCGCGCGGGCAATCCACCGGCCTTGAGTTCACTGATCGCCTTGGTGACACTGACGGCATCGTAGTTCGGCTTCTTGCCGCCACGCAGGATGATATGGCAATCCTCGTTGCCGGCCGTGCTGAAAATGGCGGAATGTCCTTCCTTGGTCAGCGACAGGAAACAATGCGGATGCGAAGCGGCCCGAATCGCGTCTATAGCAACGCTAAGCGTTCCGTCGGTCCCGTTCTTGAAGCCAACCGGACAGGACAGACCCGATGCGAGTTCACGATGCACCTGGCTTTCGGTGGTACGCGCACCGATGGCGCCCCAGCTGACCAGATCGGCGACATACTGCGGACTCACCAGATCGAGAAACTCGGTCGCCGCCGGTACACCGAGTTCATTCAGATCGACCAGCAGTTTGCGCGCGATGCGCAGGCCCTCGTTGATCCGGAAACTGCCGTCCAGATTCGGGTCATTGATGAGTCCTTTCCAGCCGACGGTGGTGCGCGGTTTCTCGAAATAGACACGCATGACGATCAACAGATCACCGGCGAGTTTTTCCTTCATCACACGCAGGCGATTGGCATATTCAAGTGCCGCGGTCGGGTCGTGGATGGAACAGGGACCGATGATCACCAGCAGGCGATCATCCACCCCGTTCAGGATTTCATGTATCTCGTGGCGCGTCTTGACCGTAGTGCGGGCGGCGGATTCAGTCACCGGGAACGCCTCATGCAATTGGGCCGGGGGCGTAACCTCTTTGATTTCCAGAATCCGTAGATCGTCGGTATCGAATTTATTTGTCATGGGCCGTAGCTGTCTCGTCCAGGGCATTTACCCCGGGTTATGCAGTTCTCGAATGCACGTTAACGTTGTCGGGCTGATTCGCCAACCTGTTGGCGGGCGCGGAAATTTCCATTATC
>JBFEJM010000011.1:0-14704 GCA_041553175.1 Gammaproteobacteria bacterium
ACACTTGCGGAATTACAAGTCACCTTCTTAGTCTAATTAAATCTTTGAACCTAAATAAAAGTATTGAGGTCTTTGTAGCTGTTGGCGGCGGCGGCGTCGTGGTATGATATCGCCCCGTCAGGTTCGCCAGACCCGGATCAACAATCCGCCGGAACGGCCGTTACGAATGACACAATAACAACAGACACGAACCTCATACCGCCACTGGGAGATTGGCCACCAACATGCCGTTAAGCATTGTAATTCTGGCCGCTGGTCAAGGCACCCGCATGCGCTCGGCGATACCGAAGGTACTGCATCCGCTTGCCGGCAAGCCGCTGCTGGAACACGTGATCGATACCGCAGAGCAGCTGGGCGCCGAGCAGATTCAAGTCGTTTTTGGCCACGGCGGTGAGCAGGTGCGCCAGCACCTCAGTCAGCGCAAGGTCGGCTGGATCGAGCAGGCCCAGCAGCTCGGTACCGGCCACGCAGTGGCCCAGGCACTGCCCGCCATTCCGGACGCTCATCAGCTGCTCGTGCTCTATGGCGATGTGCCCTTGATTGGTGCGTCGACACTCCAGCACTTGTTGCAGGCCGCCGCCGATGATGCCCTGGGGCTGATGACGGCCGAGCTCAGCGATCCCAGCGGCTATGGCCGCATTCTGCGCGACGATGCGGGTCGTGTGACCGGTATTGTCGAACAGAAAGACGCGACTGCCGAGCAGCTCGCGGTGCGTGAGATCAACACGGGGTTTATGTGCGTCGGCGCCAAGGCGCTCAAGCGCTGGGTCGCCGCATTGAACAACAAGAACGCGCAGGGTGAATACTATCTGACCGATGTGATTGCGCAGGCTGCGCAGGAAGGCGTCGCAATCAATACCGTAGCCCCCGCTGCATTGGCTGAAATCATGGGCGTGAATAACCGTATACAACTGGCTGAGCTGGAGCGTGATTATCAGCGGCAGCAGGCCAATTCACTCATGCTTGCCGGCGTGACGCTCATGGATCCCGCACGCATCGATATTCGCGGCACTGTGCAGGTGGGCCAGGATATCAGTATCGATGTGAATGTCGTACTCGAAGGTGAAGTGAAGATCGGTAACCGCGTGAGCATCGGGCCGGGCAGTGTCATACGCAATGCCGAGATCGCCGACGATACCCAGATCCTTGCCAATTGCGTCATAGAAGACGCTGTCATCGGCAGCCGCTGTCGAATCGGTCCCTTTGCACGTATTCGGCCGGACACGCGTTTGGCAGCCGATGTACACATCGGCAACTTTGTTGAAATAAAGAAATCCGACATTGCCAGCGGATCGAAAGTGAATCACCTGAGTTATATCGGTGACACGACAATCGGTACGCGCGTGAATGTGGGTGCCGGCACCATCACCTGTAACTATGACGGTGCCAATAAACACCGCACGGTGATTGAAGACGACGCCTTTATCGGTTCGGATACTCAATTGGTCGCGCCGGTCACGGTCGGTGCCGGTGCGACGCTGGCGGCAGGTACCACGCTTACGCGCGACGCGCCGGCGGGCGAACTGACCATGAGTCGCGTCAAACAGGAAACACGGCGCGGCTGGAAGCGTCCGGTGAAAAAGAAATAGGATTTGGAATCTGGGATTCAGGATTCAGAGAAGCTGTGAGTTTACAGAATCACGAGTCCCGATCGCTGAATTCCCATTACTCGGAGTAATAAAACATGTGCGGTATTGTCGGTGCGATTGCCAAGCGTGATGTTGCCCCAATCCTGTTGGAGGGTTTGCGCCGCCTGGAATATCGCGGCTACGATTCCGCCGGCATGGTTGTGGTCAATGCCGACGGTGCATTGGCGCGTATTCGTTCGCCCGGCAAGGTGAACGAACTCGGCAAATTGCTGGACCAGTCGCCTTTGCCCGGTGCACTTGGCATCGCCCATACGCGCTGGGCAACCCATGGCAAGCCGACCCAGTCCAATGCCCATCCGCACATCTGTCGTGACACGGTGGCGGTTGTCCATAATGGAATTATCGAAAACCACGAGGCGCTGCGAAGCAAGCAGCGTGAGTTGGGGTTCACCTTCACATCCGAAACCGATACCGAAGTCATTGTCCATCAGGTGTACCACTATCTGGAGCAGGGCAAGGATCTGCTTGCGGCGGTGCAGGCAACTATCGCCGATCTGGAAGGCGCCTATGCACTGGGTGTCGTATCCAAGACCGAACCCGACCGTCTGGTCGTCGCTCGACGCGGCAGCCCTCTGGTGCTCGGTCTGGGTATTGGTGAGAACTTCATTGCCTCCGATGTTGCGGCGCTGCTGCCGGTGACGCAACGTTTCATGTTTCTCGAAGATGGCGACGTCGCGGTACTGACGACCGACGCCATTGACGTGTACGACGGTACCGGCGCCCGTGCCGAGCGCACCGAGCGCATGTCGGAATTGACCGCAGACGCGGTCGAACGCGGTGAATACCGGCATTACATGTTGAAGGAGATCTTCGAACAGCCGCGCGCGATCGCCGATTGTCTGGAAGGGCGCATCAGTGGTGGCCGGGTACTGGAGCAGAGTTTCGGTCCGGATGCGGGCCGCATTTTCGATGGCGTACAGGGCGTGCACATCATTGCCTGCGGAACGAGTTATCACGCCGGCATGGTGGGGCGCTACTGGCTGGAGTCGATCGCGGGAGTTCCCTGCAGCGTCGAAGTCGCCAGCGAGTTTCGTTATCGCCGCCCGGTGGTACGCAACAACTCACTCATTGTGACGTTGTCGCAATCCGGCGAGACCGCCGATACCCTGGCCGGCCTGCACGAGGCCAAACGTCTTGGCTTCGGCCATTCACTGGCTATCTGCAATGCGCCCGAGAGTTCGCTGGTACGGGAATCCGATCTGGTGCTGATGACACGCGCCGGCCCGGAAATCGGCGTCGCATCGACCAAGGCATTCACGACTCAGCTCGTCTCCATGTTGTTGCTGGTGACTGTGCTGGGCCGCCGGCACGGCCTGAGTGAGGAGAATGAAGCCAAACTGGTTCAACAACTGATTTCCCTGCCGGGCAAGGTCGAACATGCGCTGCAACTGAACCAGAGTATCCGCGAACTCGCGGAGCGATTCGCCGACAAACATCACGCGCTGTTTCTGGGTCGCGGCGCGCAGTATCCCGTTGCCATGGAGGGTGCGCTCAAGCTCAAGGAGATTTCCTATATTCATGCCGAGGCCTATCCCGCCGGTGAACTGAAACACGGACCGTTGGCCCTGGTCGATGCCGATATGCCGGTCATTGCCGTGGCGCCCAATAACGATTTGCTGGAAAAACTGAAGTCGAATCTGCAGGAAGTGAGTGCGCGCGGCGGTGAATTGTTTGTGTTTGCCGATGAAGGTGCGGCCATGCCTGCAGCGCCCAATGTAACCGTGATGCCGGTGGCGCCGACGGACGATTGTATCGCGCCGATCGTGTTCACGATCCCGTTACAGTTGTTGTCTTATCATGTCGCGGTTCTCAAAGGTACGGATGTCGATCAGCCGCGTAACCTGGCCAAGTCGGTGACGGTAGAGTAACGGAGCAGTTCGCCCGTTACGCGCACTGAAGTTTAGAGGACCCGCACATGAGACCATCAGCTCTTTTAACCAGCGGTATTGCGCTTGTCGTGTTGCTTGGTGCAACGTCTGCCGATGCGCGCGTCTACCGCTGTACCGATGCCGCCGGCAAGATCAGCTATTCCCAGGTTCCCTGTCCGGTCGACCAGAAGAGCGACGAAATGCGCGGCGTGCGCTCCGGGGCAAAGCAGGACAAAGATCTCTGCCGGGATGCGCGTGAACTGGCCATGCAGTCGTTTTCGAAGTTGGGGGGCGGTGCCGAGCCGAGCGATCTCATCGACGAACACGGTGGCGTCAACTACATCACGCCGGCGACGCTGAGCGTGATCAACTTCGTCGCCAGTCTGCGCTACAACGAGGACCTCAGCTCCCAGCGGGTGGGTTCGATGAGTTTCGCCCGCTGCCGGGAAGGCGGCTTCGGCAAGCTGAGCCCGGGCGACCTGCCCAGCTTTGATCCCGCCTTCGACCCCAGCCAGCCCCCTCTGCAGCCGATGCCGACGTACCCGATGCCGCCGGCTGGACGCGGCACGACGCCGGAAACATCCGCGGCCAGTGTCCCAGGTTACGACCCCTGTCCCGGTTACGACCAGCGCATCGAAGCCCTCAACGAGCAAATGCGCCAGGGCCAAAGCAGTGCCCGAATGGATGCCCTGCACAAGGAGCGCGAGCGCTATTGGGAGTTATGGAGCCGGGAGTGCCGGAAATAGGCATCCGGTCGGGCAGGACTCGATGCAGAGCCCGTTCGCCAGCCTGCCAAGGCTAATCCGACGCGTCATTAACTGATTGATGTAACTAAAAATTGGACAATGTTCGCGGGAAATGATATTGTGCAAATGTTTTTGCATGTCCTCCGTGGATGACTAGCGACATTCCTGCATATCACCCGACACCAATGGCTGACATAGGTCTTTCCAGCAGCGTGGGACACTACTTGCGCGTGGTTCACCGCGCGATGCAGGAGCATTCGCGCAGGATCGAGAAAGAGTTCGGTGTCAGTGCCGCCCAGTTAACCGCTCTGTGGGAATTGTCCGCCCATCCCGGTTGCCGCGTATCGGAACTGTCGCAGGCGTTGACGCTGCACCAGTCGACCACCAGCAACATGCTCGACAAGCTCGAGAAGAAGGGGCTGGTGGAACGCCGCCGCGGCGGCCCTGATCAGCGGGTGGTCAAGGTGTTTCTGAGCGCCGCCGCGCAGAAGATTCTCAGCCGCGCGCCGCGACCGGCGCAGGATGTCATCTCCGCCGCGCTGGCGCGATTGCCGCAGGCTGAACTGGCGGAATTGGAGCGCGGTCTGGCCGGCCTGATCGGCCACATGGATGGCAGCACCCTGGACGATATGGCGAACGGCCTGTAGCCGTGGCCACAACAGTTTGATTTGTCACATACAATTACCATGATGGGGAGAGTGTACGCGTGGATAAGGACATGATGTTTTTCTGTATCCCTCAACAGGCCTACATGGCGACGTCCAACTGCAGGAAGCTGCGTAATCGACCGGTCGGCAAAGTTCCCGCAGGTATGCAGCCGATGTTGCGCGCCTGCGAGACCTGCAGCATGTACCCGTTGGTGGACAAGCAAAAAGTCCCCATGGTGAGCCTCAAGAATTACCTCGGCGGCGATCGCCCCAATGAAGTCAATTTAAAGGCCGCGAGTGTGCGCAAGATCATTCAGGAGCACATCGATCGCGAGGCGGTGTAATCGTCAATTCACGGGCCTGAGGCGGCATGTGGGCCCGGGGTGCGATCTGCTAATCTATCCAGTACAGCATGCAACCGCGTTGCTGAGTTGAAACAGGAGCCGGCCGCCGTTCATTCGGCCTGACTTTGGTCTGCATAATGGAGCGCAGCAACCAGACAGCGATACCGGGCCGACCGCTGATATTCGGCGAGGTCTTGTTTGATTGTTTCCCCGATGGCCAGGAGGTCATGGGCGGCGCGCCTTTCAATGTCGCCTGGCATCTGCAGGGTTTCGGCGTCGATCCGTTATTCATCAGCCGCGTCGGTCGGGATGAGCGTGGAGCACACGTGCAGGATGCGATGCGCGACTGGGGAATGGAGCTGGCCGCGCTGCAGACCGATGCGGTTCATCCCACGGGCCGAGTGCAGTTAACATTCACGGATACGGTCCACAGCTTCGATATCCTGGCCGATCAGGCCTATGATTTCATTGCCAGCGCCCCTGCCATAGCGGCGGCGCGCCAGGTGCGCCCCGCCCTGCTTTACCACGGCAGCCTCATTACGCGCGGCGCCGCCGGCCGCGAAACACTGGCGGCATTGCAGACGACCATCGAAGTTCCCTTGTTTGTCGACATCAATCTGCGCGCACCCTGGTGGAACGCGGATGGCGTGCGCGCGTTGATGCGCGGCGCGCGCTGGGTCAAACTCAACGAAGATGAACTTGCTGCACTACGCGGAGCCGCCTGTGCCGAGGATGATATCGGCGAAGCCAGAAAGCTCGCCAGCGAATACGGTATCGAGCGCGTGATTCTTACCCGGGGGGAGCAGGGGGCCAGTTATGTCGGAACGGATGTCGTGAGTGGAACGCCACCGCCCGTGCCGGTGCTGGCCGACACCATCGGCGCCGGCGATGCCTTCAGCGCGGTGACCATTCTTGGTTTGTTGCACGGCTGGGAGCCGGCGTTGACGCTGGAACGCGCGCTGGCTTTTGCCGCGCGCATCTGTTCTCAACGCGGGGCGACCGCGCCAGACCGTGCGCTTTACCGAGAGCTGCGGGAGACATGGGGCGTATGAGTCGAGCGGAAGGTCGTTATCTGCTTCTGATCAGCATTCACGGGCTGATGCGCGGTCATGATCTGGAGTTGGGCCGCGACGCCGATACCGGCGGCCAGATAAAATATGTTGTCGAACTCGCGCGCGCACTCGCGCGGCAGCCGGACGTATGGCGCGTCGACGTACTCACCCGCCTGGTCACCGATCCCAAAGTGTCACCCGATTATGCCGAGCGTCTCGAGCCGCTCAGTGATCGCGCCTTTATCGTGCGCCTGCCCTGCGGTCCGCGTCGTTATCTGCGCAAAGAGGTGTTGTGGCCCTATCTGGACGGGTTTACCGATCACGCCCTGCAGCACGTGCGACGAATCGGGCGCGTGCCGGATGTCGTGCATTCCCATTACGCCGATGCTGGGTTTGTCGGTACGCGCCTGGCCGCGCTGCTGGGTGTGCCCATGGTTCATACCGGACACTCGCTTGGGCTGGAGAAATACCGCAGGTTGCTGGAACAAGGTCAGCGCCGGGAAACCATCGAAAGCCAGTACAACATAAGCCAGCGTATCGAAGCCGAGGAACTGGCGCTGGACAACGCTCAACTGGTCATAGCCAGTACTCAGCAGGAAGTCGAGGAACAGTACGCCAAGTATGCGAACTACCAGCCGGATCGAATGCAGGTCATACCGCCGGGCGTGGATCTCGAACGCTTTCAGCCACCCGCACAGCATGATGATGACAGCGCGGTCGAGGATTCGCTGAACCGCTTTCTGGATCATCCGGAACGTCCGCAGATACTGGCGTTGTCACGTGCCGACGAACGCAAGAACATCGGCACGCTGATCAAGGCCTACGGTGAGCATCCGACGCTGCGCAAACTGGCCAATCTGGTTGTCATCGCCGGCAACCGGGACGACATAACGCGCATGGACCGCGGTTCCCGCACGGTATTGACCGATCTGTTGCTGGCGATAGACCGTTACGATCTCTATGGCCACGTCGCGTATCCGAAACATCACGCCGCGGATGATGTGCCGGCCTTTTATCGAATAGCTACCCGCAGCAAAGGAATTTTCATCAATCCCGCGCTGACCGAGCCCTTCGGCTTGACGTTGCTTGAAGCAGCCGCCACCGGCTTACCGTTACTGGCTACTAACGACGGTGGGCCGCGCGACATCCTGCGCCACTGCCGCAGCGGACGACTCATCGATCCGCTCGATGCGAAGGGAATGGCGCGTGCGCTGGCAACCATGCTGAGCGATCCCGAAAAATGGGCGCGCTGGTCGAGTAACGGGCTGGCCGGCGTACAGAGGCACTATTCCTGGGATGCGCATGTCAAAAAATATCTGAAGACCATCGATAAGCTGGGCACCGGTCGACGTTCACACATGCGGGCGCCAGAGGCGCGCAGCCGTATGCCGACCATCGATCGCATGATTGTGTGTGCATTGGATAACACGCTCATCGGCGATCCGGAGGGACTGCAGGCATTTCGTCAGCTGCTCGAGGAACACCGCTCACATGTGGGGTTCGGTATCGCGACCGGTCGTAACCTGGCCAGTGCAATGGAACTGATCGAGGAGCATCGACTGCCACGGCCCGATTTGTTGATTACCTCGGTCGGTGCCGAGATCAACTACGGTCACCAGATGGTTCCCGACCAGAACTGGACGCATCATATAGATTACCGATGGAACCTGAAGGGGCTGCGCGCCGCCCTGCGTGGCATGAGCGGTTTGAAGCTGCAACCGAAAAGCGAACAGCACCCGTTAAAGCTCAGTTATTTTATTGATCCCAAGAAGGCGCCGCCTATCCGTCAGTTCGTGCGCATGCTGCGGGAACAGGATCTGCACGCCAACGTGCTCTTCTCGCGCAACATGTTTCTGGATCTGCTGCCGGTACGGGCATCCAAAGGGCTCGCGCTGCGGCATGTGTGCGTGCGCTGGGGCATTATGCCGGAGAATGTTCTGGTTGCCGGCGGTTGTGGCAACGACGAAGAACTGCTGCGCGGAAACACGCTTGGCGTTGTGGTCGGCAACTACAGTCCCGAAATCGAACGATTGCGCGGCAAGCCACGTATCTTTTTTGCCGAGAAGAGCCACGCAGGTGGAATCGTCGAAGGTATTCATCACTACAACTTTCTCGGCGATATCCATGTGCCGGATGAAGAGGAGCACGAAGAATGATGCAGACGCTGCGCGACTATCTGCACGAACATCGGGAGCAGATGTTCCTGCTGTTGCGTTATTACAGCAAGCAGGGTCGACCGTTTCTTCTGCAATCGGATTTATGGGATGGATTGCAGGCATTCTGTGCCGAGGACAGCAATAAGCAGGTATGCGACACCGCGCTCGCGGACACCATTGCACGCACGCAGGAGGCAGTCATCGAGCCGCCCTGGATCGCGTTGGCGATTCGGCCCGATATCGCGCGCTGGAAGTATATCCGCTTTCATCTCGATGCCATGGACTACGAAGAGATTCCGGTCGCGACTTTCCAAGCCTTCAAGGAGCGACAGGTCAACGGACGTGACCATAGTTCACCCTGGACGTTGGA
Organism: Gammaproteobacteria bacterium; assembly: GCA_041553175.1. Taxonomy (GTDB): domain Bacteria; phylum Pseudomonadota; class Gammaproteobacteria; order Thiohalobacterales; family Thiohalobacteraceae; genus JAHJQQ01. Next base: position 8,833 of record JBFEJM010000011.1, read on the forward strand.
GGTGGATTTCGGCCCCTTCAACCGCGATTTTCCCAAGCTGCGTGAAGCGCGCTCGATCGGGCGCGGTGTCGAGTTTTTGAACAAGCGGCTGTCGAGCCAGTTGTTCGATCAGCTCGGCAAGGGTGACGAGCGGTTACTGGATTTCCTGCGCGTGCACCAGTGCCAGGGGCAGCAGCTCATGCTGAATAATCGCATTTCCAATGTTAAGGAACTGCGTCGCGCCTTGCGCCAGGCGGATGAATACCTCGATACGGAACCGGTCGATGCCGGTTGGAAGCAGGTCGGCCGCACGCTGCAGGACCTGGGTTTTGAGCCCGGCTGGGGCCGCACTGTGGCGCGTATGCGCGACACGCTGCACTTGTTGTCCGACATTCTGGAGGCGCCGGAGCCGACGAATCTGGAAAGCTTTCTCAGCCGTATTCCGATGATATTCAATCTGGCGATTCTCTCGCCACACGGTTTTTTCGGCCAGTCCAACGTGTTGGGTCTGCCGGATACGGGCGGTCAGGTTGTCTATATCCTGGATCAGGTGCGGGCGCTCGAAAAGGAAATGCGTTACCGCATCGACGAACAGGGCCTGGACATCGAGCCGCAGATTCTCATCATCACACGGCTGATTCCGGAAGCGCGAGGCACGACTTGCGATCAACGCATAGAGCCCGTGATCGGTACCAAGAACGCGCGTATCCTGCGGGTGCCGTTTCGCACCGAGTCGGGAGAGGTCGTTCCGCACTGGATTTCGCGCTTTGCGGTGTGGCCGTATCTGGAGCGGTTCGCCATCGATGCGGAGCGCGATTTACGTGCCGAGCTCGATGGTCGTCCGGATCTGATCATCGGCAACTACTCGGATGGAAATCTGGTCGCCAGCATATTGTCCCACCGATTGCGTGTGACCCAGTGCAATATCGCTCACGCACTGGAAAAGACCAAGTACCTGCATTCCGATCTGTACTGGCGCCAGAACGAGGCGGATTATCATTTCTCGGCTCAGTTCACGGCCGATCTGATCGCCATGAATGCGGCCGATTTCATTATCACCAGCACCTATCAGGAGATCGCGGGCGATCGCAAGAGCGTGGGCCAGTACGAAAGCTACGGTGCTTTTACCATGCCCGGACTGTACCGTGTGGTCGACGGTATCGACATCTTCGATCCGAAATTCAATATTGTCTCGCCCGGCGCGGATGCCGACGTGTATTTTCCCTACAGCGAGTCCGAGCGCCGTCTGACTTCACTGACAGGAGAGATCGAAGAGCTGGTCTATGGCAGCCCCGGCACGACGGCGCGTGGTCAGTTTGCCGACCGCGATAAACCCCTGCTGTTCAGCATGGCCCGGCTCGACCATATCAAGAACATCACCGGCCTGGTGGAATGGTACGGCAGCAGCCCAGCGCTGCGCGAACGGGCCAACCTGCTGGTCATTGCCGGCCATGTCGATGCCGGGCTCTCGGCGGATCGGGAAGAACAGGCGCAGATCGCACATATGCACGAGCTGATGGATCGCCACGGCCTGGACGGTCAGGTGCGCTGGTTGGGTACCCATCTCGACAAGAACCTGGCCGGCGAACTGTATCGGTATGTTGCCGACCGCGCCGGTGCGTTTGTCCAGCCGGCGCTGTTCGAGGCTTTTGGCCTGACCGTTATCGAGGCGATGGCATCCGGCCTGCCCACGTTTGCCACCCGCTATGGCGGGCCGCTCGAAATTATCGAGGATGGTATTTCGGGATTCCATATCGATCCGAATCACGGTGCCCGATCAGCTGAATTGATGGCCAATTTTTTCACCAATTGCGCACATGACCCGTACTACTGGAAACGGCTTTCCGACGGTGCGATCCAACGCGTCCATAGCCGCTATACCTGGGATCTGTATGCCAAGCGAATGATGACCCTTTCGCGCATTTATGGATTCTGGAAATATGTGACCAACCTGGAGCGGGACGAAACGCGGCGATATATTGAAATGTTCTACGGCCTGCAGTTTCGCCACCTTGCCGAGACCGCGCGCTAGCCACCGGCAGAGGGCCGCTGACGGTGATGCGTCGTGGTGTCTCCGCGATTTAGCGCTGAATGGCGTCTGCGCCGTGGTCGGGCGGCGCCGTGATAATACCAAAGCGCTTGCACCGAAGGCCGTGGATGGGCAAGACTAGGGCATGCGCCACAGGGCTGGCGTCGCTGGCCACTCATTAAGTTGCTGTAGGGTTAATTATGAACCTCTGGTTAAACGAACTTTCGGAAACCTTGGATCAATTGGATACCCGCGCAAAGTTGCTGGAAGCGCTGGATATCATCGACGATCAGTTAACCGACCTCAGCGATGAAGAACAGGCTGCGGCAGGTGAACTGATCAACGCCCTGAATCGCCGTCTTGATGCCATGCAGGATGGTGGATAGCGGCGGCGTCCAGCATGCCGGCTTCGTATTACGCACTTCGTCGCTTTTGTCCCTACCAGGGCATGATACAAGTCGTGGATATGGGTAACGCACGCGCCTATTCCACCGATGGCAGGCACTGGCAGGTACGCCTGCAAACCTCCGAGGGTCGTCTGGTCGCCGGTACTGCAACCGCCCCAACCAGCGCAACCGCGGACGATCTCATGCGCGCCCTCAATGAGCGTCCCCCGTTACCCTTCCCGCAGCAGGACCAGTTCGAGCTCTGGTTGTTGAACAAACACAACCTGCTCCCGCTGGCATTGGTCAAGACACGTCGTTCGCTGCAGGAGATGGATGACGTGAAGGAACCCTCCTGGCGCCCATTCCTGACCGCATCATCGGGCTTTCGCTGTGCAACACTGGAATCCAACGCGCTCAATCGTCGCCGCGCACGGGAGGCCTTACCGCCACGTGCGCAGGATGTGCTTGAACGTCAGGTCAATCTCGCCGCGCGTCCCTTGCCGGTGTTGCAATGGTTTCAGCGTCTCGATGACGGCAGTGGCATAGGCCACGGCGGTTTACGGGTCGATGAGCACTTGCAGAGCAGGCATCTCCCCAGCGAAGCCTTTCCGGAGCTGCTGGTCGACAGCGAGTGGCACGACCCGACCGAGCGGGCACTGGTCGAGGACTATCACGCCTGGCATGCGCCGCTTCTGCTCGCGCATCAGAATCTGACAGCCCGGACCCGCGCCTGGCTCGAGGCCGCCGCGCACCGTCGTCCGGCACGGCTGCTGGACAACTATGCGATGTATCCGCAGATACTGGATGCGGATGCGATGCAGGTTGCTCTGGTATCGGCCAAGTTGATTCAGTCCGGTTAGTCATGACGGCCGAACCTGCGGAGATGGCGGATCTGGTTGCCCGCCTGCGCGCTGAAGTGTCGAACAGCGGCGACGATTTCGTGTGCCTCACGCCGCTCGGGGGGCGCAGTGCCCAGCTGCGCTTTGTCGGCCGGTTTGAGAATCGGGACGTGGTCTGGGATGCCGAATTGATAGCATTGTTGCATGAGCCCGACAACACACCGCAGTTTCTCGATATCGCGCTGCCGACCGCGCAGGGAATACCGATCAAGATCGGGCTGGCGGTACCTCGAATCGACCGCCCGACGGTATTGAAGACTATTATTATGGTACGCAACTATAAACGTCTGCGGAGCGGGCGGCATGAATTCGGCCCGGTCGGACCAACCGGCGAGAACCGTTCGCGCTGATTCGCCAGCGCGGCAATGTGCCGGCCAAATCGCCCGCCGGCGCCATACACGAGAAGCAAGGACCACTCATGGCACGACTCATAACACTTTCCCGCGCGGCACGCCTGGTCGGCGTCAAACGCGATACGCTGCAGAAACGAATACAGGCCGGCGAACTCGCCACCTTTGAAGGTCAGCTGGATCTGAGCGAGCTGTTGCGCGTCTACCCGCAGACCAAGGTCGAGGACAGTGCCATGATCGAGCGCGCCGATCGGCTCATCGAGCGTGCCCTCAGTCGCGTGGTCCGTGATCAGGATCAGCTGCCCGACGCCGAAGTGCTGGCCACACGCGTTGCCGGCCTCAGTCACGAACTCGGTACCGCCAATCTTCGAGTACGCCGTTTCGACATACTGCTGCAGCAGGTGCAGGATTATCTGCGCCGGCTCGCTACCGGGCGTAAACCCGCCTCCGCCGACGATATCAAGGAACTCCGCGCATGGTTGGACGATGCGCTGGTGAAGGCACGCAGTCCGGTCGATCAGGAGGGCGATCTGTATGCGACCGAAATGCTGTTGCGGGTCATGGCGGCGCAGGCCCATCTCAATCCGAGCGGCCACGAATTCTTTATCCAGGGTAATGACAGTCTGCTCGATTCGGGCCTGCGCGCGGGATTGGCACTGAACTACGGTTGCAGCGATGGCAGTTGCGGCCACTGCAAGGCCAGGCTTCGGGGCGGTATGGTCAAGCTGATACGGAAACCGAAATACCGTCTGAGTAACGAGGAGCGCAGTCAGGGATATACGCTGATGTGCTGCCATACCGCGGTGACGGATGTGCTGCTGGATGTCGCCGAGATATCCGATCCGACCCAGACCAGGAAGCAGCAGTTGCGTGCCCGCATCGGCGCCGTCGAGCGGGTGGATGATGATATCGTTCAGCTATCGCTGCGGCCGATCGATGGCGCGCGGCTGTGTTTCTCCGCCGGCCAGTCGGTTCGCCTCAGTATCGGGAGCAGCAGCGCCGAATACCCGGTTGCGAGTTGTCCGTGCGACGAGCATCAACTCGAGTTCCATATCCGCATGCGGCCCGATGACAGCTTCGCGCACTTGTTGTTCGAGGGTGTGCGCTTCGATCAGGAGGTTTCCCTCGAAGGGCCCATCGGTGACTTCGTGCTCGACTCGAATTCCTATCGGTCAGCCATCTTTGTTGCCTGGGATACCGGATTTGCACCGCTGAAGAGTCTGATCGAAAACGCCATGGCGCTGGATGCCGCCGAGAGTCTGCATCTGTTCTGGGTACACACCGGGCAGGAGCTGCCCTATTTGCATAACCGCTGCCGGGCCTGGGCGGATGCATTGGAGAATTTTCATTACACACACATGCGGGCGAAGCCCGAAGTCTACGCGGATGATGCACAGGCACACGAGCTGCAGGCGACCATCTTCGCCGCTATCGCCGAACCCCATTTCGATGTGGCGGCGCTGGACTTCTACCTGGCAGGTCCGCAGACCATCCTCGAGCAGAGTCAGCGCTATCTGACCGCACGCGGTGTGCCGGCGGCGCAGATTCACAGCCTGGTATTGAAAGTTTAGATATTGATTGCTAGCGCCGCGGCCGCCCGCGTGACGCCTTCGGGTCTTCGTAGCGCACACGCAGGGATCTGTCGCTACCGTCGAACATGAAGCCGTCCAGTGCAGCCTGCGCGGCACGGGCTTCATGCCCTTCCATCTCGATAAAGCCAAAACCTTTGCATTTGCCGGTGAAGATATCCTGAACGACGCTGATGGAACGCACCGTGCCGTACTCTGAAAACATCGTGCGGACTGAATCTTCGGTGGCTTCCGGCGGCAAGTTGCCGACAAACAGCTTTTTCATTTGGCTATCCTCGTTGAGGCCGGGCAGACATCGCCCACTGCGGAAAAAAAAGAACCCCGCGAGCGGGGTTCTTTGGTCTGGCCAGCGGCGGTTTTATCAGCCGGCTGCCTGGACGTTGGTCGCCTGCAGACCCTTGGGGCCTTTTTCCACGTCAAACGTCACCGACTGTCCTTCCGCCAGCGTCTTGAATCCGCCGCCCTGAATGGCAGAGAAATGCACGAACACGTCCGCGCTGCCGTCAGAGGGGGAAATGAAGCCGAAGCCTTTGGATTCGTTAAACCACTTCACAGTACCTGTAGCCATGTAAATTACCTTTTAAAAAAAATAGACACGTAATTAATTGCAGATCTCAAAAAGGTGAATCACAGGAGATAC
>JBFEJM010000012.1:0-14151 GCA_041553175.1 Gammaproteobacteria bacterium
GACACCGCTGCTGGATCAGGAACCCGACTATATCCTGCTCGGGTATCAATCACTCATACCGGCCGAGCAGGACTGGCTGCAGGCACGACTGTCCGCCGGGCGCGCGGAATGGCTGGTCCATGGCCGCATCGATGCCCGGCGCACTCGTGCCGATGCCGCACTTGCCGACTGTGATCAGGTGCAACCGGCACACCACTATGCCGAACATCATGGTGATGCTGATCCCGTCGGGGCCTGTCTGGACAATCTGTTTCCCGACAACACGCAGGATCTGCGCGAGCGCGCGCTGAAACTCAAAACAGACTACGCACGGAGCCCGCTGAGCGACCAGATCAGACTGATCGCGGCAGATTCAGCCGAGCAGGAGGCGCGCGCCATCGATATTCAGGTGCGACGCTGGCTGCTGGAAGGCAAACGCCGCATCGGCATTGTCACCGAGGACCGGCGACTGGCGCGCCGCGTACGTGCGCTGCTGGAGCGGGCCGGTATTCAATTGCAGGACAGCGGTGGGTGGGCGCTTTCCACCACCAGCGCGGCGGCCTGCCTGGAACGCTGGCTGCAATCGGTCGAAGAGGATTTCGCCCATCAGCCACTGCTGGATTTCCTCAAGTCGCCCTTCCTCTGCAGCGATGCCGAACGCGCCGGTCATCTCGAAAGCGTCTACCGACTCGAACACGACATTATTCGGCACGAGAACATTGCCCGCGGTTTGGGCCGCTATCGGCGCCATATCGAATCACGACGTCAGCGGCTCAGCTGGCCGCCGGCCGTGTTCGAACCGCTGCGCACACTGCTCGACCGAATCGATCAGGCCGCCGCACCGCTGCGCGGATTACTCAATGGAACACATCCAGCCCATCAACTGCTGGGCGGTCTGCGGGAAAGTCTCACGGTACTGGGAATCTGGCACTCGCTCGAGGCGGATGCCGCCGGTCAACGCGTCATCCAGTTGTGGGAGGAACTCGATGCCGCCGTCAAACGCGTTCCGCTGTCGATGCAATGGCAGGAATTCCGCATCTGGCTGGGCCGTGCACTGGAGGAGAAAACCTTTCGACCCAGTCTCGCCAGCGGCCCGGTACAGCTGCTGAATCTGGAGCAGAGCCATACGCTGTGCTTCGACGCGGTCGCCGTCGGCGCCTGTGATCGCGAGCATCTGCCGGGCAAGGATCGCACATCGCCTTTCTTCAATGCCGGCGTGCGACGCGAACTCGGCCTGCCGAGCTGGGAACAGCGCCTCGATCTGCGCCTGTATCTGTTTCGGCGTCTGCTGCAGAGCGCGCCGCAGGTGCTGCTCAGCCGCCGGCGCGAGGATCAGGGCGAACCGGTATTGCCGAGTCCCTGGGTCGAGGCACTGGAAAGTCTGCATCAACTCGCGTTCGGGACCGACCTGCACGATGCGGAACTGCGCGCGCTGCTGGCGGCGCCGGAAAGTGCCGTTGCCACACCGGAGCCGGCCGCATTGCCGCTTCCACCGTTGCTGCCGCGCCCCGTACTGCCCGCCGCGCTGCTGCCGGAAACGGCCAGTGCCAGCAGCCATCAGCATCTGCTGGATTGTCCGTATCTGTATTTCGCCGCCGATTGTCTGCAGCTGGCACCGACCGAAGCGGTGCGCGAACTGCTGCAGAAATCCGATTACGGTGAACGCGTACACCGCTGCCTGGAGGCCTTTCACGGCGACGTGAACGGTCTGCCCGGTCCGTTCCGCAAGGCCTTCGATGACGCCAACCGTACCGAGGCCATCGGCATGCTGCAGACGATTTCCTCAGCCGTGTTCGCGCGCGACCTGGAAGACAACTTCCAGCATCGCGGCTGGCTCAAGCGCTGGTTGCAGCTCATTCCGGACTATGTCGACTGGCAGATCAAACGCGCCCACGACTGGCAGGTGCACGCGGTCGAGATGCGTGTCGCTCACCGCTGCGCGGATGGTGTCGAACTCAAAGGCCGACTGGATCGCATCGATACCGACGGCAGGCAGCATGCGATTCTCGACTATAAGACCGGTGCCGTGCCGAACCAGGATGCGATCGACAGCGGCGAAGCGGTGCAGTTACCGATCTACGCGCTGCTGGCGGAGGGAGACGTCAGTCGGGTTGAATATCTGCTGTTGGATGGCCCGAAGGTCCGCAGCGCCGGCCAGTTGAGTGATGAGCAGCTCGCGCACCTGAGCGACGGCGTCGCCGCCCGCCTCACCGCGACCCGGGCCGCCATTGTCGCGGGCGCGGCGCTGCCCGCCTGGGGCGACCCGACTGTCTGTCGCTACTGCCCGATGGACGGGCTCTGCCGTCGCACCGCCTGGCCGGATAGCGAAACGGGCGCCGGGCCCGAAGCGCCCGCTCAGGTTTGAACGCTTCGGCGGAAATAAGAAAGGCGGCCCGAAGGCCGCCTTTGGGTCCACGGCGAGCGCGTCCTGCTCGCATCAATTCCCTTTGAGTTGACCGTCCATGGTGCAGTCCCTGCCCCCCTCCCTAGCTCGAATTGGCGGTGATTTTTCCTAATATTTCCTGCATTTACAAGCCCCGCCCAGCGTCAAAAAAGGGACGCCGCGCGGCCTCGCCGCGGCCCGCACGCTCACCGCGAAGTGATAGCACCTGTAGTTTCAGACGGTTGAAATTCGCTGTAACCACGCCAACCGCCGTCCGGCCAAAAGCGCCACCACAACACCTACGAAACAATCAGCATATGCTTACAGATTTCGAGTCGAACCCGACATCGGTCCAACCGGCGGATTGCATTTGCCGCATGCCCCCGCCCCCTCTATGCTGTGCCGCCATGCAGGACCCTCTACTCGCCACCGCGCCAGACTCTCACGCCAGCGTGCATGCCTCGGCCGGGACCGGAAAAACCTGGCTGTTGGTGACACGCATACTGCGCCTGCTGCTGGCGGGGGCGGCACCGGCCGGCATACTCGCGGTCACCTTCACCCGCAAGGCCGCGGCCGAAATGCTGCAGCGCCTCAACGAACGGCTTGCCCACTTCGCCACCGGCGACGATGCAACGCTCGATCGCGCCTTGCGTGAAATCGGCCTGCAACCCGATGCCGCCCTGCGCAAGCAGGCACGGCACCTGTACGACACCCTGCTGTTCGATCCGCGACCACCCCGCGCGACCACTTTTCACGCCTTCTGTCAGGAGATCCTGCAGCGCTTTCCGATCGAGGCGGAAATCCCTCCCGGCTTTGAGTTACTCGACAGCGAAGCGGAACTGATCGACGAGGCGTGGGACGCGCTGTATGCCGAGGCAACCGCTGCGCCCGATGCCACGCTGGGGCGCGCGCTGGAACAGCTGTTCGACAGCTGCAACGGCCTCAGCAACACCCGTCAGGCGCTGAACAGTTTCCTCGGTCATCGCATCGACTGGTGGGCCTTTACGCTGGCGGCGAAGGATCCCTGCGCCTATGCCCTGGGGGCGGCGCGCCGCGTGTTCGACGTTGATCCCGACAATGACCCGGTCGATGCATTCTTCACCTCGGCACGTACAGCACTGCTGATGGAATATGCGACGCTGCTCGGCAAGCATTCGGCCAAGACTTATCAGGAGCAGGCCACAGCGCTCAGCGATGCATTACAGGCAACAATCTCCAACAGTGACCGGCTTGATCAAATCACGCGAGTGCTGCTCACTGCCGCCGGCGAACCGCGTCAACGCAAGGCCAGTGCGGCCTTGGTCAAAACGCTGGGCGCGAGCGGTTGTGATCGCCTCGTCGCACTGCACATAACGCTCTGTGACGACCTGCTGGACACCCGCGACCGGCTGGCGCGACTGGCGAGTCTGACGCTGTGTCAGGCCTGGTATCAGGCCGGCGCACGCCTGCTCGATCACTATCAGCGCATTAAACGTGAACAACGCGTGCTGGATTTCGCCGACCTCGAATGGAATGCCTGTCACCTGCTCAACGGCAGCGGTCAGGCACATTGGATACAGTACAAACTCGATGCGCGTATCGATCATTTCCTGATCGATGAGTTCCAGGACACCAATCCGACCCAATGGCGACTGCTGCTGCCGCTGCTGGAGGAGTTGGCGGCCGGCGCGAACGAACGCCAGCGCAGCGTATTCCTGGTCGGTGACGGCAAGCAATCCATATACCGCTTTCGCCGCGCCGATGCGCGCCTGCTCGACAGCGCCGGTGACTGGCTGACGACACACCTGGGCGCCGCGCGTTTCACGCTGGAGGCGTCGCGCCGTTCGGCACCGGCGGTTATCGACTGCGTCAACAGCGCCTTCAGCGATGGCGCATTGAACGAAATGATCGGCACGTTTCCCCGGCACAGCACTCATCTGACGGATCTGTGGGGGCGGGTCGAGCTGCTGCCGCCGCTGGTGGCCGAAGAAGCTGAAGATAGCGTACTTGAAGGCTTGCGCAACCCACTGCAACAGCCACGCCCGCAGCCGAGCGACGATCTGCACGAACGTGAAGGCCGGGCGATTGCCGAGCGCATTATAGGACTGATCGGTGACAACACCCTGATCGGCCCCGCCGATCAGGCACGTCCGCTGCGGTTCGGCGACATCCTCATTCTGCTGCGCAGCCGAACCCATGCCGGCGCCTATGAGAAGGCCCTGCGTGACGCCGGCATTCCCTATCTGGGCGCGGCCCGCGGCACGCTGCTCGACAGCCTGGAGGTGCGCGACCTGGAGGCGCTGCTCAATACGCTGATCGCGCCGCATAACAACCTGGCGCTGGCCCAGGTGCTGCGCTCACCGCTGTTCGCCACCACTGACGACGATCTGATTCTGCTGGCGCAGGCGCGCGGCACCGGTTGGATGGAGCGGCTGTTGAGTGTCGGCACGGCGGCCGCGTCAAACTCCCCGCTGGCGCGCGCCGCACATCTGCTGCCGATGTGGCAGGCGTGCGTCGGCCGGCTGCCGGTGCATGATCTGCTCGATCGCATCTACCACGAGGGCGATGTGCTGGCCCGCTTCGATGCCGCCGCGATACCGGCCCTGAAACCGCGCGTGCGCGCCAATCTCACCCGCTTCATCGAACTCGCGCTGGAAATCGACAGCGGCCGTTACCCCAGCCTGCCGCATTTTGTCGACCGCCTGGGTGAATTGCGCCAACGTGCAACCGATGCGCCCGACGATGCCCCGCCGGAAAGCGGTGCCGGTGATCGCGTACAGTTTCTGACCGTGCACGGTGCCAAAGGCCTGGAGGCGCCGGTGGTGTTTCTGGCCGATTGCGGCGGCAGCAACCGTGACCGCAGCGCCTGGAATGCACTGGTCGAATGGCCGGCCGAACGCGAGCGCCCGGAACTGTTTGTCCTGGTCGGGCGCAAGGACGGACGCGACAGTACCACGCAACGTCTGCTTGAAATTCAACGGCGCGCCGAAGCACGCGAAGATGCCAATCTGCTGTACGTCGCACTGACGCGCGCGCGCCAGTTGCTGTATGTCTCAGCCGCGGTCACTCAGGACAAGGCCGCGAGCGGATGGTATGGCCGGTTGCGCACGCAGTGGCAATGCGATGATGACAGCGCGGGCTTTGCACATGAAACCGGTACGCCGCCGACCCGGGTGACGGCCGCCATTCCCGGCGGCACGCCCACGATCACCATCGACCCGCGGCTGCGACAACCGTTCTGCCTGCGACCGGCGTTTATCCGGATCGCACCGAGCCGGGTCGCAACCACCACTGATCCGGACAGCGAGCGGAATGTTGACGATCCGGATGGACGGCGCCGCGGCATTGGTATCCATCGCCTGCTGGAATGGCTGAGCGACGGCCAGGCGCGCACACGCGAGCAGATGCTGGCCACACTCGCCTACGAACTCACCCGCGCGGGCGACGACCCGGAACTCGCCGACTGGCTGCATGAAGCCGAGGCCGTGATCGCGGCACCCGAATTTGCCTCGCTGTTCGATCCCGCGCGCTATGAAAAGATCTACACGGAAGTGCCGCTGCAATACGCCGACGGGCATACTCTGGTCGATGGCGTCATCGATCGCCTGCTGGTCGGCGCCACTGAGGCGCATATCATCGACTATAAGACGCATCCTATCGATGGCGAAGACGCCCGCGCGACGGCGGAAAAATATCGGGAGCAACTGCAACTCTATGCCGAAGGCGTGCGCCGCCTGTGGCCGGCGCGAAAAATCCGCAGCAGTATTCTGTTCACACACTGTCGTGCGTTGGTCGATTTGTAGAATCGCGGCGACAGAATGCGGTGTCGAGCAGGGAATTCTCCGTGGTAAAGCCTGGGGTTTTACTCTCTTCGACTTGAATTTTCCGACCCGCTCCCCCAGATTGGGCGTTTACTCGATTCATCTGACCTGTCTGCAGGAGTTCATATGGCTGCTTCACCCTTTGTTTTCGATGTCACCGCGGCGACCTATAACAAACAGGTGATGGAGAATTCACGTCAGGTGCCGGTCCTGGTGGACTTCTGGGCGGACTGGTGCGGCCCGTGCAAGATGCAGTTGCCGGTGCTGTTGAAGCTGGCCGAGGAATATCAGGGAAAATTCCTGCTCGCCAAGATCAATACCGATACGGAACGTGCGCTGTCCAACCAGCACGGCATCCGCAGCATCCCGACCATGAAGCTGATCCGTGACGGCCAGGTGGTGGAAGAGATACTGGGCGCACAAACCGAAACCACGCTCCGCACCCTGCTGGACAAGCATGTCGCACGCGCATCCGACACACTGCTGGAACAGGCGCAGGCATTGGCGGCGGCGGATGATATCGACGCTGCGCTGTCGCTCCTGCGCGATGCCATCGCCCAGGACCCGAACAATCCCCGCACCCAACAGGAATATCTGCAGATGGCCATGCAGACAGGCCGCATCGATGAGGCCGATCAGGCGCTACAGATCATGCCGCTGGAGATCAGCGAGAGCGCGGAAATCCGGCGCTTGGTCGCACTGCTCGAGTTCAGCCGCCGCAGTGCCGGCGCACCGGATAATTCAGCACTGGAACAGCGTATCGCGGAGAATGGCGATGACCTGGACGCGCGCGACCTGCTGGCCGCGCGGCTGGCACTGGCCGGCGACACGGAAGGCGCGCTGGAGCAGTTCCTGGAAATTCTGCAGCGCGACCGCAGCTATCGCGACGACGGCGGACGCAAGGGGCTGCTGGCAATCTTTGAACTGCTCGGCAACCAGGGTCCGCTGGTCAACCGCTACCGCTCGAAGATGTTCAACATCCTGCACTGAAGCGGTCAGCGCCCGTCGTCCATGACGAATCCAGGCTAAAGCGGCTGCGTGATAGTGAAGGCACCGCGTATATCACCGGTCTTGTAGCCCGTCGCGATGTCATCGGGATAGAGTGCCTGTATTTTCTCAGCCACCTCGGGCGCGATTTCAGTGCCATGACAGGCCAGGCAGGGGGCCTTTTCCGGGATTGCGATGGCCTTCATGTAGCGAAAACGTTGTTCGTCGCCCTGCGTCACGACCTCGAAGAACTCCAGCTTGGCGGGATCTTCACCGGCCGCTTTGCGTGCCTCGAAGTCGGCCAGGACCTTTGCCTCCCACTCATCCGGCCGGTTGTCCGGGTTGCGTGCCTTGGCACTCGTTCGACCGACGGTCCAACCCTGCATGGCCGACAGCTCCGACGCGATCGCCGGTGCCCGTATGTGGCAGACCGAAATGGCGTTGGGCGGCCCACCCGCTTCCATCGCCGCTTTCAATTCACCCTGCAGGGTCTGCGCAAATGTCTTGACTGTGGTGCGGCTGGTATCGGCACGGGCCGCGAGATCGACCTCTTGGGTGCAGCCGGACGTCAATCCGGCCATGAGCAGCAGCAGGCTTATCTTCTTCATGTCTTCAACCTCCATAGACCGTTTCGCGACGGTGTGAACAGCGTGATTCACAGCTTGCCATAGCCTATATCATTCGGCGCCGGATTGCCTTGGTCGAGGTCACGTAATGCGCGTACTACCACTGGGCGCAGGCTTGGGCTACCCTGTCGCCCCCGAAGCGGACGAAGCCCCCGAACATGGCGCTCAAGGCAACCATTTTCAAAGCCGAATTGCAGATTGCCGACATGGATCGTAACTATTACGGCAGCCATGCGCTCACCCTCGCCCGCCACCCGTCCGAAACGGATGAGCGCATGCTGGTGCGGATGCTGGCGTTCTGTCGCCATGCACACGAGGCGTTGACCTTCACCAAGGGCATCAGCACCGATGACGAACCGGATCTCTGGCAGCATGATCTGACCGGCCGGATCGAGGTCTGGATCGATATCGGGCAACCCGACGAGAAGCGCATCCGCAAGGCCTGCGGTCGTGCCGCGCAGGTGTATATCTACTGTCACAGCGGACACAGTGCGGAACTCTGGTGGCAGAAGACACAGGGCAAGCTCACCCGGTTCGACAACCTGACGGTCATCAGTATCGACGCCGAGGCCAGTCAATCGCTGGCCCAACTCGCGCGGCGGACCATGCAACTGCAATGCACGATTCAGGACGGACAGATCTGGCTGGGAGACACGGATACCAGCGTGCAGGTGGATATGGACATCTGGAAACAGGCGCAGGGCTGAGGGTCGCGGGTGGCGGAAGTCAGTTCAGAGCAACACATTCGGCGCAATACGCTCCGCTATTGCGCCCTACTCCATATCCGTAGGGCACATTGGACCGCAGGTCGTAATGCGCCGGATGTATGAAGCTCAAGGAACAGCTGATCTACCGGTTCTTCGAGAAACATGAAATTCAGAACAGTCGAGTCCGACATGGGAGATAGTCATGCGACGCTGGCAATGACGTCGTGTTTCTACTCGAATCACTGCGCCTGCAGAATAAAGGACACACGACGATTGCGGGCGCGCCCTTCGGCACTTTGATTGTCGGCACGCGGCTGCGTATCGGCATAACCGATCGCGCGGACGCGTTGTGCCGCAATGCCCTGCTCGACAAGATAGCGGGTGACGCGTGTCGCGCGGGCGGACGACAGCTCCCAATTGGAGGGGAACTGTGCGGTACTGATCGGTACGTTGTCGGTGTGTCCCTCCACCGACAGAGAGAAACTCAGCGTATGCAGGGTTTGCGCGAGATCGTTCAGCAGTGCACGTCCCGCCTCGGTCAATTCCGCCTGCGCCGGCGCGAACAGGATATTGTCGCTTATTTCCAGGCTCACGCCGTTCTCAATCACGGTTGCTTCGATACGGTCCTGCAGTCCGCTGCTGTCAACGCGTGCCAGCAGCCGCTCCAATTCCGTCGCTATTGTTGCCGGCTCGTCATTCGTGCCGTCGGAGTCGACTATGGAGTCGGCGCTGTCCGCGACCACCGTATTCGACGGCAACGTGGGCGAACGGACTGTCGTAATTGCCGCCCACTGAGCGATCTGTTCGATCATCGGCTCACGCTCAAGGGCGTCCCCGAACATCAGGGCGGGAAATGAGACGAACGCCGCGTCGGCGATCTCATCATCACGCAGTATTGAATCGATGAGTGGTGCCTGCTGTTCAGCAAGCGGCGGTATGGCTTCATCCACTTTGAGATCGAAAGCGGAATCGACCGCCTCGTCTGCCGGGGGATTCTCGGCAGCGACGGCGGCATCCTGTATGGTTTCGGGTATGGCTTCGGGCTGCTGTGTCAGCTCGACTGCGACCGTCGCTGTCACACCACCCTGCAGGGGTATATTCGGCACGGCATCAAGCATCAGCTCAACCGGTGAAATACCGGTATGCTGCTCGACCGTGCTGGCGGGTACGATCGCCATCGCACCGTTATTCTGTTCCGCCGCTCGATGCTGGTAAGCCAGCAGCAATACGAACAACGTGAGCAGCAGTGTCAGTACGTCGATGAAACTGACCAGCCAGGTTTCCTGTTCCGCACTCCCGGCCTGCAACTCGTGCTCCCACGAAAACGCCACCGTCGCAGCGGATTGCGTGTGCGGGGAAGCGGATTGGGCGCGGGCGGCGGTCAGCATGAGCCGAAACGGTCAGGCCTTGACCAGGGCGAGTTCCGCCGGTGCCAGCGACGTCGGCTCGGCATGATGCAGGTCGAACGCCTCCAGCGTATCTTTGATCAGCATCGGATGACGTCTGTCCTGCACCAGCAGCATACCTTCCATGAGCATGTTCATGTGCAGCAGGCGCTGATGGGTGCGGCGTTCCATTTTGATCGCCAGCGGTTTGAAGAAGAGATTCGAGGCGACAATGCCATACAGGGTTGTGATCATGGCAAACGCCATACTGCCGCCGATGTCGCCGAGTCCGCTGTCACCGAGCCCCGACAGCATGTGCACCAGGCCGAACAGCGTGCCCAGCATACCGAAGGCCGGCGCGAACACGGCCATGGTCCGCAGAATATGGGTCTGACCCTGCTCGCGTGCGCGCAGACCCGCCATGCGCCAGTGCAGTGATTTTTGCAGATCAGTATGAGTGCAACCGTCCGTCACCATGCGCAGACCGGCATGCAGAAAGCCGTTTTCGATCAGTCCGAGTTGCCGTTCCGCAGCACGCAGGTTGCCGTGGCGAAACCAATCGGCAAAGCGCAGCAGCTGATCGACATCCTGGCTCGAAGGGGCCTGCTCGTCACGCAACAGCTGCGGGAGTTCACGCAGTACCTGCTGGACATCCTTGATCGGCCGGCTGATCACGGTCGCCGCCAGCGTGCCGCCGATCACCACGATGAGGCCGGGAATATTCACAAAGGCACCCAGATGATCGGGTGACATGATCATCATGCCGAACAGCAGAATAAGCCCGCCCAGCAAACCAATGACTGTGGATTGATTCATTTACCTGCCCTCGTATCCCTGTCGGTCCGTTACGTGCTGCACACGTATTCCTGAACTAAGGCTATACAAGAACTGTTCCCACACAGGAGGCACAGGTTATTCGAATGTAACAGCTTGCTTTATCGAGCAAATAATCCGACCATTCCAGTACCGGCCAGGGAGCGGCGGAGACCGCTGCCGCACCGGCGGCAAGCCCTTGCCACTGGGTCAGCAGCCAGGCGGCAAATATCCGTCCTCAGGCCGGTATGCCATCGCGCCGCCCTGTACCCTGTGATTCGACCGCAAATATTGGAGATGTCCATGAGCACCCCCCTGATGATCCTTCCGGCCAAAGATTCCGGCGCCATTCGGCTGGTGCGTATTCCGCCGGACCTGGAAGCACACGAGGCCTTTCGTCATGTGACCGGACTGATCGCCGGTGTCGAAGAGGAGAATCCGGATTACCGCTGGGACGATGTCGTCGCTGTACTGGAGGACCACGGCTTTGAACCGGTGGAGTTCATATTGGGGCCGGCGCTCGATTGAGCGCCGGCATACAACGATAGCGGCCCTCAGTTGCGTTCCAGGGTCAGGTGCAGGGATGTACCGGTGGAATGATCGGTGTAATTGCCGGATAGACTTTCGCCATCGGCGGATAGCGTCAGCCGACCTTGACCGGTCGTACCGACTGCCGTCTGATAGGTGACATTGAGAATGCGACCCTGCAACGAACCGCTGCCGCTGGCTGTGATAGTATTGAGCAGCGGATTGTATTCGGCGAAGCTGACCTGATTGCCACTCTGCTCAAAGACATACGTCAGCCCTTCGTCTGACATCCACTCGCCCGACAAATTGATCGCGTGCGTCTGCGCTGAAACAACCGGCTTCTCGATCACAGGTACCGGAGTCACCGCCGCGGGTTGCGGCTGTATGGGTTGCGGGGACACCTGCGGCACTGCCGGTTGCGGTACGAACGAATCACCCAGCAGCGCGGGTTCATTGGCCACTGTGCTGAAACCATCCAGCTCACCCAGCAGAATGAGTGCCATAAGGCCGCCGACAATCGCGCCGGATATTGCCGCGCCACGCCCTCTGCTCTTGCCGGCGCCGATATCGCGATAGCCCAGCACACAGAAGACAAGGCCGGCGCCGGCAAACAGGATGCCTCCCAGCGCCGTATCGTAGTCGGTCACCTCGCCGGTGGCATAGACGAGCACAACCAACGCGACCAGAACCAGACCGGTGATCACCTTGCCGCTGAAGCTGAGCTGCCCGGCCACCGGCTCTTCCTTCCGCTTTCGTCCCAGCACGCTGTCCAGCTTGCCCACCAGCTGCGCCACATCGTATTCCCAGTGTGACTCGGTCAGGGTGAACGCCTGCAGATCCGCCAGTTCGCGAATACCTTCAGGCAAAGATTCCGCGCTCGGCATGACGGCGCCGTCGACCAGTACCGGAATCACCCGCGCCTGCCCCTGCAGAGCGGTATCGACTTCGATACGCAGAACATCGGCCGGATTCTCCAATCGGCGCTGACCGTTGTCGTCACAGATCTCCGCCCACTTGGGTCCGATCATGACCAGGATCACCGCACAATGGGTTATCGCATCGCGTATGGCATCCGCATATCGCACACCGGGATCGATCGACTTCACGTCGAGAAAGATCTGTGACTCGCCGTACTGTCGTTTGAGCTCGTCCACCAGGCGGTAAGTCTGCGTACGCACACCGGCCCGGCGATAACTGATGAATATTCCACCGCTGTATTTCGAATCCGTCGTGGCCATAGCCCCCTCTCCCTTTGACGACAACCCCTGAATCCCGAATCAGTTCAGAAAGCCCTCGAACTGCGCTGCGTCCAGCTGCCTTTCCGCAACCGCCTGTCCCACCCGTTGCAAGTCGCCGATATATTTTACTGAATCGAGCTGCTGCACATGTGCCGGATCGATATCGGCAAGCCCGAGCGCAGCCAGCCCGTCGGTCGTCAGTTCGGCGTTATACCGCATATAGGTAAACAACTTCTGCTGCAGCGGGCCCTGCGATCCGATCATGTCTTCGACCTCGCGATCGAGCGGCAGCCCGGCCCGGCAATGTCCGAAGGTACGGCAGAGGAAGTCCTGCTCGTTCAGTGCCGCGAACATGAGCGCCGACGGTATCCGTGAGGCGTTATAAAGCAGATTCATCTCGCCTTCCGCCAGCCCGGCATTGGCGTCCGGACTGGTACCGGTCCCCACCGAAACCACCAGCATTCGGTCTTCACCGGCCTGCCACTGCATTTTGTAGCGGTCGACTGTCGCCATCAGGAAGGCCTGAAAGGCCGGATTGTTGTAGGGCGTGATGCCACCGTCGACGTAAATGAATTCGCGCCGTCCGATGCGGACTTTCTCCGGCGGGAAATACACCGGCGCTGCCGTGCTGGCGCGCACCAGCTGCCACAACGGCAAGTCGAGATTGCAGTCGTCGCGGTCACGCTGGTTGTACTTGGCGAAGGGATTATTGGACAACGGCCAGGGCGAATCGGTGGTGGCATTGCGCAGCACCATCATCAGCACAGTACGCAGCCTGGCATCACCGAGGGTCGTCTGCGCGCCCAGCACCGCCTGCAGTTTGCCGGCGAGTGCCTCGTCCTCGTACTTGTACCGTGTGAAGCGTTTGCGCAGTGACGCCTGGTCGAACATTTCGGCGCCGCTGTCGAGATAGAAACCACGGATGTCGTCCATCGACATGCCGATAGAGATGCAGGTGGCCATAATGGCGCCGGTACTGGTACCGGATACAAAATCGAAATAATCCGCCAGTACGAAATCACTGCCCTTGCCAAGCTGCTGACGCAGCATCGACTCCAGCGCCGCCAATACCTCGACCGTGAGCATGCCGCGGATACCGCCGCCATCCAGCGCGAGTATCTTTTTCTGTCCGGGTCCCTTGATACGCTCTATCAGACTCATTGATCGCCTCCCTTGGCCTATCGATGTGTCGCGGCTGTTTGAATACACCAACCGGACGTGTTCCATGTCTGGCAGCGGCTAAGATGCCTGCTTATTGTTGCGGCCCTGAGCCTGTTCGGTGAGACATCCTAGTGATCTCCTGCACCGCCTATCCCTTGATGGCCGATACATCCCCTACAGATCATGTACCTTTCAACGTCTCAAATCAAAGACCGGCACTGCGGGTAAACGCTCTCCGCCGTCAGGCCCCGGCCGGTCGCGCCAGAATCATGAAGTCGTAGGGCTCGAGTTCCAGCGCATGGGCCGCGACAATGGTCCGCCCGGCGACCAGATCGACCACCGACTTGCGCAGCCCTAACAGACGCAAACGGGTTCCCTCTATGGTCTGAGGTGACTCACTGAAGTTGGCCAGCATCAGCACACTGTGGTCGCCGTTGGTGCGGAAATAACCGAACACGTGATCGTTACCGGTATCGACGATCTCGGTCTCCGCCCGATCAAAGGCGGGATTCTGCTGCCGGATCTGGATCAGCCGCAGCAGCTC
>JBFEJM010000013.1:0-13933 GCA_041553175.1 Gammaproteobacteria bacterium
AAATATATATAAAATATGGTTATGCACAGATTAGTGGCGCACTAGTAGTAACAACAACCAAGAGTTATATACAAATAAATTATTAAAGATTAAAGGCCAGATAGGACAGTCCATGAAATTCAAGATCCAGCGGGAAGCCTTTCTAAAACCCCTTCAGCAGATCATTGGCGTGGTGGAACGTCGACAGACGCTTCCGGTATTAGGAAACATCCTGGTTCAGGCGGAGCCCAAAGGCCTGACGCTGACCGCGACCGATCTTGAAGTGGAACTGGTGGCACGCGTGCAGCTCGCTGTCGAGGAAGGGGGCGAAACCACGCTGCCCGCGCGTAAACTGCTCGATATTTGCCGCACATTACCGGAAGAGGCCTGGTTGGAAATCAGTGTTGATCAAGAACGGGCGACGGTTCGTTCAGGCCGAAGCCGCTTCAGTCTGGCGACATTACCGGCGTCTGATTTTCCAGTGATCGATGAACTCAAGAGTGTTCAGGCATTCAGCATACCTCAGCAAGATCTGAAGGAACTGATTGAACGAACACATTTTTCCATGGCTCAACAGGATGTTCGGTATTACCTGAACGGACTGATGCTGGAAATCGACAAGAAGGGGATTCGCAGTGTCGCCACCGATGGCCATCGCTTGGCAATGTGTGAGCTGGCGGCAAAAACCAATGTCACTGAAAACCAGCAAGTCATTGTCCCACGCAAAGGTGTGCAGGAATTGATGCGGCTGTTGGACAATGATGCGGGTGAAGTGGAGATACAGTTGGGGAGCAATCACATTCGCGTCGGCGCCCCGGAAATTCGTTTTACCTCGAAATTGATTGATGGTCGATTCCCGGACTACAAGCGCGTCATGCCCAAGGGTGCTGATAAGCAAATACAAGCGGATCGCGGCCAGTTACGTCAAGCACTCACCCGGACCTCGATTCTGTCCAACGAGAAATACCGGGGTATTCGCCTGAGCGTCGATCAGAACGTGTTGCGTATACAGGCACACAATCCGGAACAGGAAGAGGCGGAGGAGGAGCTGGAGGTTAAGTACGGCTCCGACCCGCTGGAGATCGGTTTCAATGTGACCTACTTGCTTGATGCATTAGGGGCGTTGCCGGGTGAAGATGTCCGCGTTCTCCTGTCCGATGCCAACAGCAGTTGCCTGATCGAAGATGGTGCATCCGGTCATTGCAAGTATGTTGTCATGCCGATGCGCCTGTAGTCTGGGTTCGCGCATTCTTCCATGGGACTGAAAAGTTTTGCTGTCCGCGATTTCAGGAATATCGCGGCAGCTGAACTTGAATTTTCACCGCGACTCAACCTGATCTCAGGTGCCAACGGCGCCGGGAAAACCAGCCTATTGGAAGCGCTGTATTTCCTTGGTCGAGCGCAATCCTTTCGCACTCATCATCCCGCCACCCTGATCAGGACAGGTGCAGAGTCGTTCATCGTCAGGGGATCCGTCCAGAGCCAGGACGGGGAGCTCATTCCGGTAGGGATTCAGCGGAGCAAGGCCGGTATAAATGTCCGTATGGGCGGGAAACCGGTTCGGCTGCTGACTGATCTTATCGAAAAAATCCCCTTTCAGCTTCTCAACCCTGATAGCCATCGCTTGCTGGAGGGGGGGCCCAGGTTCAGACGGCGGTACCTGGACTGGGGCGTGTTTCACGTGGAACCTGGTTTTTTCCCAACCTGGCAGCGCTATAGCCGCGCATTGAAGCAACGTAATGCCGCACTGCGCGCCAGACTGTCTCCGCAGGAGATTCGGCTGTGGGATGAAGAGCTGGTCGCTACCGCAGCAGTCCTACACGATCAGCGATGCAGCTATCTGGAAAAGTTGCTTCCGGCGCTGAGCCTATATATAGGTAAAATGGTCGATATCACCGGGCTTGATTGGATGTATCAGCCCGGTTGGGCGGCGGCCACTAGTTTTGAGCAGGCACTCGTCGACGGCCTGGAAAGAGATAAGCGACGGGGTTTCACGCGTGTAGGCCCACACCGGGCAGATCTGTACCCGACATTGGATGGCCAGGTTGCCCAGGAAAGGGTGTCCCGCGGACAGCAAAAACAGATCGTCGCAGCAATGATGCTTGCGCAAGCCGCGGTCTATCAGCAAGAGCGGGGTAGGGCCAGTCTCTTTCTGGTGGATGATCTTCCGTCCGAGTTGGATGTAGATCACCGGAATCGCGTGATGTCTCAGCTCGAGGCACTTGGGGGCCAGGTTTTTGTAACCGCCATAGATCCATCGGCCATCGGTATGTCGGCTTGGCGGGATCATAAGGCGTTTCACGTGGAACACGGCCGCATAGAGGAAGTGGTATACTGACGCGATTCTGCGCCCCGGGAGAGCACACTTAGATGAGCGATAAGCCCACCTACGATTCGTCAAACATTAAGGTCTTACGAGGCCTTGATGCCGTCCGTAAACGTCCTGGCATGTATATCGGTGATACCGACGACGGTACCGGTCTTCACCATATGGTCTTTGAGGTTGTCGATAATTCCATCGACGAGGCCTTGGCTGGGCACTGTAGTGCGATCACGGTAACCATCCATAGCGACGAGTCGGTAACCGTGACGGATGATGGCCGCGGCGTACCGGTCGATATCCACCCCGAGGAAGGCCGGTCGGCGGCTGAGGTGATCCTCACGGTGCTGCATGCGGGCGGAAAATTCGACGACAATTCCTACAAGGTTTCGGGTGGATTGCACGGCGTGGGTGTGTCTGTCGTGAATGCGCTGTCAGAGTTGCTTAAGTTGACTATCCGCCGGGAAGGAAAGGTCTGGTACCAGGAGTACCGCCACGGCGAACCTCAAGGACCCCTGACCCCGATTGGCGAGACCGACTCAACCGGGACAGAGATCCGCTTCAAGCCGAGTGCGAACACCTTCACCAACATTGAGTTTCATTACGATTTGCTCGCAAAAAGGCTGCGCGAGCTTTCGTTCCTGAATTCTGGTGTGCGCATCGTCTTAAAAGACGAGCGGACCGAGAAAACTGACACGTTCGAGTATCAGGGCGGTATCCGCGCTTTCGTTGAGCACCTGAATCGCAACAAGACACCACTTCACCCGACGGTGTTTTACTTTAATACTGATCGCGACGGGCTCGGAGTAGAGGTGGCGTTCCAGTGGAACGACTCATACCAGGAAAATATTTTCTGTTTTACCAATAACATACCTCAACGCGATGGCGGCACGCATCTGGCCGGATTCCGCGCTGCGCTGACCCGCACACTGAATCAGTACATGGAGAGGGAGGGCATTACCAAGAAAACCAAGGTCATGCCGACCGGCGACGACGCCCGCGAGGGCCTGACAGCGGTGCTCTCAGTTAAGGTCCCGGATCCCAAGTTTTCCTCCCAGACGAAAGACAAGTTGGTATCTTCGGAGGTCAAATCGATCGTGGAATCCACGGTCGCGGAAAAACTGCAGGAGTACCTGCTGGAGAATCCCGCCGAGGCAAAATCGATCACCGCAAAGATCGTCGATGCTGCACGCGCGCGCGAAGCGGCCCGCAAAGCACGCGAAATGACGCGGCGTAAGGGTGCGTTGGATATTGCGGGCCTGCCGGGCAAGCTGGCGGACTGTCAGGAGCGGGACCCCGCCTTGTCCGAACTGTTTCTGGTGGAGGGCGATTCCGCCGGTGGTTCTGCCAAGCAGGGCCGGGATCGCCGTACGCAGGCGATTCTCCCGTTGAAGGGAAAGATCCTGAACGTAGAGAAGGCCCGCTTTGACAAAATGCTCTCGTCCGCCGAGGTGGGTACGCTGATTACGGCGCTTGGCTGCGGCATCGGCCGCGAGGAATTCAATCCAGATAAACTGAGATATCACCGCATTATTATCATGACCGATGCGGACGTGGACGGGTCTCATATTCGGACGCTTTTGCTGACCTTTTTCTACCGACAGATGCCTGAGTTGATTGAGCGCGGTCACATCTACATTGCTCAGCCACCGCTGTATAAAATTAAAAAAGGTAAGCAAGAACAATATGTTAAAGACGATGCGGCACTCAATTCCCATCTCTTGAACAGCGCGCTGGATGATGCCCGACTGCATGTGACTGCTGATGCGCCGGCGGTAGCCGGTACAGCGTTGGAGCAGTTGGCTGAGCGTTATATGGCGGTAATGGCGTCGATCAAGCGCTTATCTCGTCGATATGACCCGATAATCCTCGAAAAAATGGCTTATATGCCCGCCCTCGATGAAAGAGCCTTGCTCGATGCCGCCACCGTAGCGGATTGGTTCTCAGAGTTGGAGAATCGCGCCAATACCGCGCTGCCACCCGGGCAAAAATTCGAGTTCCTCGTCTCGGTCCAGTCTGAGCAGGAAGGTTTTTCTGTGACCCTGGTTAAGCGGACTCACGGCATCATTGCGGCCGAGCAGCGCCTGGCGAGTGAGTTTTTCGCATCCGCCGAGTACCGCCGGATGTCGGAGTTTGGCCAGCAGATGATGGGATTCATCGCAGACGGTGCCTTCGTCATGCGGGGCGAACGAAAGCAGCAAGTGAACAGTTTCAGGCAGGCGATGGAGTGGTTGCTTGATCAAGCCAAACGCGGACAACACATACAGCGCTATAAAGGTCTCGGAGAGATGAATCCCGAACAGCTGTGGGAAACGACGATGAATATGGAATCGCGTCGTTTGCTGCAAGTCCAGATCGAGGATGCGGTCGCTGCAGATCAGATCTTCACAACCCTAATGGGTGATCAGGTCGAACCGCGACGGGATTTCATTGAAACGAACGCCTTGGCGGTGGCGAACCTGGATATATAGGTCAGAGTGCAAGTAGCCGGTACTAATTGAATTGAACCCCGGCCACGACATTGTCGAAGTCGATTTTATTTCGGACAAAGTAGTGCAGCGCCGGTGCCTGGTATACGAATTGGAATAATCCGTTGTCATTTGCAAAGCCGACGATTTCGCGTTGGTAAGCCAAACCCTTTGTGTTGTGGAATTTGATGACCAGTCGGAAACCGCTGTGACCACCTATGGTCGCAGGCATATTCTCGATCACCTCAAGCCCGTTTAATTCCTCTGCCGTGCGTATTTCCGCCAACGTAAGTTCCGCAAGCTCGGAGGGGAGCAGGCTCGCCGAAGAGGTCTTCTCCGTTTTCGGAAAGGCCTTGTCATGAGCGAGATGCTGCGCCTCTATAAGCTGCAGACTCGGGCCATCACGCGTCACGACAATCCGGTCTTTGACAAAATCCGCTCGTACCCAACCTATGGGCAAGGGTACGGTAAAACTATTATCCGGTGACTTTGCGAGCGGCGTTTCGACTCGGCTCCAAAGCGAGCAGGCACTGAGTGTGAAAAGTGCAATAACGACAAACGCGAATGATTTCACTCTATGCATGATCAGTGACTACCCATTTTTTCGTTAACCATAGTTACATACTGTTCGACATATGCGCGATCGTCCGCTTGAGGTGCCAGACCGAGATAGGTATTGAAATTGCTCATTGCATCAGCCCAACGTTGTTCCTTCATCGCCAATACACCCAGGCTGCGATAACTCGGAGCGAACTTCGGTGCGGCTTTTACCGCACCTTCAAAAGCCGCTGCCGCACGTTGCATATCTTCCTCGTCGCCACGGCGCCGATATGCCTCACCGAGATAATATTCGATATGGGCCGGATACGCGTCGGGATTGTCGAGTTCCGAGAGTGCCAATATAACGCTCTCATATCGGCCCATTGATAGATCTGCTTCCAGGCTGTCCACGCGTACCTTGTTTGTCCGTTTCGTATAATCTTCCTGATTGAGTGCGCCACCCGATGCTGAACCGGCAAGCGCGTTGTAACTCTCGATGCGTTCGGACAGTTTGGGATGCGATGAGAAGAAGAAGGGTTCATCAACATCAAGCGCCTTTACTTCTGCCGCCAGGTGCTCAAATGTTTTTGCCGCCTCCTGTGGCGCATAGCCGGCACGCACTAGCCGTTCGAAACCGACCCGGTCCGCATCACGTTCAAGATCCCGCGAATAGCCGTAGATCGAAGATGCTGCGAGTAATTCGGGCATCACCGGTATACCCACTACCGCAAGGCTGGTGGCGAAAACAGTCGAGGATTTCAGATTGCGTTGTTGGAGAAGCCCGTGTTTCTGGGTGAAATGGGCGCCTTCATGCGCAAGAACCGTAGCGAGTTGGGCTTCGTTATCCATACGGGCGATGAGTCCGATATGGACATAGATCGAGCCGTTGGGCAACGCAAATGCGTTAAGCGCTGGTGACTTCACCGCCTGAACCCGTATGCGGCCATCAAACTCGGGATAGAGCCGATCCATGATGCGTTGCAGATAGGCGTTGACTGTTGCATCGGGATAGAGTTCGTTGGCACGCCCCAGCATAAGGTCAAATTCTTCCGCCTGATGCCACAATCTATTTTCTTCTTCAGAAATCTGTTCCACGCCATTGGCGTCTTCAAAGGGCCGCACGGGCCCCGTCGCCTGACAGCCCGTCAACAGCAATACTGCAATCAAAGTTCCTATGGCGCGCATGATTTACTTTGCCGCGTATTGCCGGTAGGCATCAATACCGGGATAGGCTTCGAACATCTTCTGTATCATCTTCACGGAATCATCAGCTTCGCGAAGATCCAGATTGCCGTAGCTATAGGCATAGTTGAGCCACAAAAGGTCACCGCTCTTCAGGTCCACAATCCCGACCGAGAGGAAGGACTGACCGAGCGGAACGCTTACCCCGAGGATCGCCGCACCGACGGCGAGTGCCTTGCGTTCACTGGATGAAATCTGGTCCATACCAATAACCACCAGTGCGGTATCCGCGCCACTCTGTTCGCGCAGGAACTCCAGGCCCTGCCCGAGCGTATAGTCAAAATGCTTGCGTTTATGGTCCCAGGCGGCAACAGGTGAATTGGTAATTGAAAACGCCGTTCCTCCTACCACGTCATACAGTGCCAGATGCTGTTGAACGGCTTCCGCGTGGGACGCGCTGAGCGGCGGCAGGGCCACGAGCTCGATGGATGCGTCGCCTTCGTCATACTGCTTCAGCGCGTCCTCGACATTCTGCGTAGCTTGATCCGACCAGGCCTGCACCTCTTCAGCCACACCGCCGGCGGAAATTTCGCTGACTTCCATAGCGATCGGCAGCAGCACGACGCGTTCAGGCAATTTGGCCTTGGAGGAATCAAGCAGTGAGTGATGGACACGATAACTGGGAACCGTGCCGGCGCAACCGCTCAATAAAATGAGTGCAACCAGAAGTGATCCCGAACATTTCAGAAAAGACACGTGTTCCGCCCCTTGAATGGTGATTTTGCCGGGCGGAGCCTGAGAGGAATCCATTTACATTTGCGCGGGACATCCCTGTCAGTTATTGGCCTCCCGGCCAATGACTTCCATCTGCGATTCGATCCAGCTTTCGGCCTCAGCGAGAATATCCGCTGCCGCTCGACCCTGGGTTTCTATCGGCGGTCCGACTACGATCTTGATCTCCCCGGGTTTCTTGATGAATACGCGTCGCGGCCAGAACTCACCGGCATTGTGGGCCACCGGTACGACCAGATGGCCGCTATGCTCTGCCATGACCGCGCCGCCAATTCGATAGCGACCTTTGCTGCCGGGAGCCACTCGCGTGCCCTCCGGAAAGACAACGACCCAGCGTCCATTGTCCAACCGGGCCTTGCCCTGTTTGACCAGCTGGCCCACGGCCTTTCGGCCGGCCTTACGGTCGATGGCGATCGGCTCCAGCATCGCCAGACCCCAGCCGAAGAAGGGTACCCACAACAGTTCCCGTTTCAGCACCCAGACCTGAGGCGGAAAGATCTTCTGCAGAGCGAGCGTTTCCCAGGTCGATTGATGCTTGCTGAATACAATGCTCGCTTCGTTCGGAATGTTCTCCCGCCCGATAACGCGATAGCGTAGCTTGCAGGTACGCTCCAGCCACCAAAGATTGAGGCGCGCCCATTGGGTGGCAACGCCGTAGCGTATCCTGAACGGAAACGGAAAACTGAGAATGGTGAGTAACGCGAATAGCGGAATGGTCAGTGTGAACACGACCGAGAACAGCGCGGAACGAACGAATAATGTTGCATTGGAAGGCTCATTGCTCATAGCGCTTCATCTTCCGCCAACAGGGCATCTACGGCCGCTGCTAGATTGTCATAGACTGAGATGCCGTGAGTGTTGCCGAGTTTATCCAAAGTACGCAGGCCTTTGCCTGTTCGCACCAGTATCGGCCGCGCTCTGACGGCCTGTGCTGCCTCAAGATCGCGTAGCGAATCGCCAATAGCCGGTACACCGGGCAGGGCAATACCCAGGCGCCGACCGATATCCTGCAGCAGACCCGGTTTCGGTTTGCGGCAGTCGCAATTGTCATCTGGACCATGCGGGCAATAGAACACGGCATCGATGTTCCCGTCGACATCTGAAAGCGCGCGGTGCATCTTGTCGTGAATGGCGTTCAGCGTATCGAAGTCAAACATTCCGCGGGCGATACCTGATTGATTGGTGGCAACCACGACCCGGTAATCGGCCCGATTGAGCCGCGCAATCGCTTCGAGGCTGCCCGGGATCGGAATCCATTCGGCAGGCGATTTGATATAGGCATCGGAGTCTTCATTGATGACGCCATCGCGATCGAGTATCACCAAGCGCATGGAGATTCCGTTGTCATAGAGTTATTGAACGTAATACTGGTTTTGTGTCGCTGACGACAGGCGCAGTTAATCCGTGTTCAACGCGTCTGCCAATATACAATGCCGTTGAAAATGGATGCATCATCGGCCAGGGAGGTGTCAGTCGTCCATGTCCCGGAATTCCGATACCCGAATCCGGCCGTTAACCATTCTAGACTCGCGCTGCATCAGCTTATCCATCTTTTCCCAGAAGGCTTGCTTCAGATCGAAGTCCTGCGCGATCGCGGTGCCGATCAACAGAATGAAAAGATCCGCGCACTCCTCCGCCAGCAGACCGCGGCTCTTGCCTTTGGTCACGCAGGACGAAATCTCGCCAAGCTCCTCCGCCATCAGCGCAACCCGATAGGTCAGTTCCTCGCCGCCGGTATTTTTGAAATCGTGTTTATCGTGAAAAGCCTGCACGGCTTCCAGCATGGCCACATAGGAATCCTGTTTATTCATATCGCGCCATTCCCCGAAAGAATATCATCCCTGCAGGCGGGACAAATCCGCCACCCGCAGGAACAAGGCCTGCAACTGCTGCAACAGAGCAAGTCGATTGGCACGCAAGGCCGCGTCGTCCGCCATGACCATGACATTATCAAAGAAACGGTCCACGGCTGTTCTCAACGAAGCGAGCTTGCGCAGGCCTTCGGTATAGCCGCCACGATCGAACAATTCACCGACGGTTGATCGAAGCCCGTTCAATTCAGCGGCAAGGTCCTTCTCCGCGCTGTCGGTGAGAAGAGCTGAATCTATGGTCGCGGGAATGGCCTGTTCCGTTTTGCGCAGTATGTTGCTGATGCGTTTATTGGCGGCGGCCAGGCTGGCGGCCTCGGCCAGAGAGCGGAACTCGCTAACGGCATGCAGACGGGCATGGAAATCCAGCGGTCGGGTCGGGCGCAGTGCACGCACGGCATCGAATACATCAATGGCGATACCGGCATCCGCGTAATACGCACGCAGCCGTTCCATCATGAAATCGAACACCGCTTCGACGGCGGAATCCGCCTTGAGTGCACTGTCGAATCCGGCCGCGGCGAAGGTGAGGAGTTCCTCGAGATCGAGATCACGCTCGCATTCGATCAGGATGCGCAGCAGACCGAGCGCAGCCCGACGCAATGCAAAGGGATCCTTGTCACCACTCGGCGCCTGGCCAATCGCGAAAATGCCGGTCAATGTGTCGAGCCGATCAGCGATCGCAAGGGCCTGCCCAGTTCCTGTCTGCGGCAGTTTGTCACCGGCATAACGCGGCCAGTACTGTTCATCCAGCGCAGCCGCAACCTCGGCCGGTTCGCCATCGTGCTGGGCGTAATACCGCCCCATCACACCCTGCAGTTCCGGAAACTCAAATACCATCTGCGTCAGAAGATCGCACTTGCCCAGCAACGCGGCGCGCGCGGCCAGAGTCTCGTCCGAACCGATCTTCCCGGCAATGTGTCCGGCGAGACGGGCCACCCGTTTCTGTTTGTCGAGCAGCGTTCCGAGCTTGCTTTGAAACACCATGGTGCCCAGCTTCTCGGTACGCGTTTCCAGGCGCTGCTTGCGATCCTGATTCCAGAAAAACGCCGCGTCGGTCAGGCGCGGTCTTACCACGCGCTCGTTACCGGCCCTGACCTGAGACGGGTCGCGACTGACGATATTGGAAATCGTGATGAAGTTCGGCAGCAATCTGCCTTGCCCGTCGACCACCGGAAAATATTTCTGATGATCCTGCATGGTGGAAATCAACGCCTCGGCCGGCACCTCGAGAAAACGCTCCTCGAAGCTCCCCATAACCGCGACCGGCCACTCCACCAGTGCCGTGACTTCGTCCAGCAGATCATCCTCGATCAGCGCCTTGCCACTGGCGATAATACCGGCCTCGATCACCTGCCCTCGAATGGCTTCGCGCCGCGCCGCGAAATCCGCAATCACCTGACCTTCGGTCTCCAGCAGGGGCGCATAGGCGGCCGGCTCACCAATATAAATTGGTTGCGGGTGATGGAAGCGATGACCGCGGGTCTCGCGACCGCTCTTTACGCCGAGGATTTCCGCTTCAATGACGGCATCACCGAACAACAGAACAACCCAATGCACCGGACGCACAAACTCGGCATCACCCGAACCCCAGCGCATGCGTTTGGGAATCGGCAACTGATTGAGTGACTGGGTGACGATTTGCGGTATCAGTTCGGCCGTGGGTCGCCCCGCCTCCAGTACACGATAGACAAGCCAGGCACCTTTGTCGGTTTCGGTACGATCCAACTGCTCGACGGTCACGCCGCAGGATTTGGCGAAACCCTGTGCCGCCGGGGTGGGACAGCCTTCGTCGTCAAAGGCGGCCGCCAATGCGGGACCGCGCCGTTGCTGCTCGCGATCGGCCTGCGCTGTTGCGACGTCCCGGACCAGTACGGCCAAGCGACGCGGGGCGGCATAAGCGATCACCTCGCCGAATGCCAGCTCTGCCTGGGCAAGACCTTTCTGAACACCGTCGGTGAAGGCCTGGCTGAGGCGGCCGAGTGCCTTGGGCGGCAATTCCTCGGTTCCGATTTCCACCAACAAGTCGCGCGTATCGTTCATGCGCGTTCTCCCCGCTTAGGTTTTTTCTTGAGCAGCGGAAAACCGAGGGCCTCGCGCGCATCGTAATACGCCTGGGCACAGGCGCGCGCCAGTGTGCGTACCCGCAGAATGAAGCGCTGTCGTTCGGTAACGGATATCGCACTGCGGGCATCGAGCAGATTAAAGGTGTGTGATGCCTTGAGCACCATTTCATACGCTGGCAACGGCAGGCCGGCCTCGATCAGTTTCTGGCTTTCCTGTTCGCAGACGTCGAACCAATGGAACAGCTCCTCAACATTCGCATGTTCAAAGTTGTAGGCCGACATCTCGACTTCATTCTGATGAAAAACGTCGCGATAGGTCACATCGCCCTGCGGACCCCTGGTCCAGACCAGATCGAACAGGCTCTCAACGCCCTGCAGGTACATGGCGATGCGCTCGAGTCCGTAGGTGATCTCGCCGGTGACGGGCCGACAGTCCAGGCCGCCGACCTGCTGGAAATAGGTGAACTGGGTGACCTCCATTCCGTTCAGCCACACCTCCCAGCCCAGTCCCCAGGCACCGAGGGTCGGTGATTCCCAGTTGTCTTCAACGAAGCGGATGTCGTGCACCAGGGGATCGATGCCGAGTTCGCGCAGAGAGCCGAGATACAGCTCCTGGATCTCCAGCGGTGAGGGCTTGAGGATGACCTGGAACTGATAGTAGTGCTGGAGTCGATTGGGATTCTCGCCATAGCGCCCATCCGTCGGCCGGCGCGACGGCTGCACATAGGCGGTGCGCCAGGGCTCCGGGCCGATAGCGCGCAAAAAGGTTGCCGGGTGGAAGGTTCCTGCACCGACCTCCAAATCAAGGGGTTGCAGGATAACGCAGCCCTGCGCCGCCCAGTATTCCTGGAGCGCCAGAATAAGGCCCTGGAAGGTCGCGACATCGCGCGTGGGGGAAACGCTGGAAGTATCCGCAGACATCGACATTAATCAACTGCTTAAGCTATAGGAGCGGGCAGTATAGCGGGTCGCACTGCGGGAGGTAAGCGGGGGGAAGGGAAAACGGGGACGGTCGGCGCCGCCCCCGGTTTGAATCAGAACTGGATACCGCCGCCGATCGTGATCATGTCGGTCTCGAGTTTGGCGTCGAAGCGCTCCCATTCCAGCCGCACATGAAACTGACCCATGCGGTAACGGGCGCCGATTCCGTACATCAGGTCCTCGCCGTCGTAGTTCACAGTGTTGATGTCCTGGTCCCAGAATACGATGCCGAGCTTTCCGTACAGGCTCACATCGCCAACGGGTACGCCGACCAGTCCTGCCATGACAAGCCCTTCGGTCTCGATATCCACGCCGCCGCTGTTCATGTCACCAAGGTCGGTCCAGCCGGCTTCAAAACCAAAGTTGTCGGTGATCATCGCGCCACCATAGAGCTTCCAACCCATGGCGTCGTCATCCATGGCGACCGACGTTCCACCGATGCGGGTTGAATCATCGATCATCACCTGGCCTAAACCCATGCCAATGAAACGGTCTTGGGCCTGAACGCCGGTGCTTAGAATCAGGGCCGCCGCGAGACCGGCCCAAGTGCTGTTCTTCATCATATCGCTCCTCCTTTTAGTGTTATCGAATATGGCCTGCCCGCCATTGCCTGGGCCAGGCGATGACCCGGGATTCTATCAGCAAACGCTGCCCCGACCAGCCAGGGGCATTGTCCTGTGTGACCCGATCCGGGGCCAAATGCAAGAAACAGGACGGATGGTAGGCGTCAGACCGGGCGCTGGCAAACGTTTCCGGCCCGGCGGGGGAAATGAGAGTGGATTGGTGCGAAAACTGCAGTAGTTTTGTCATAAAGATGACGTCGTGCGACGCCGCTATGCTAAATAACGGCTGGAGGGATTGCTCATGAGTCAATTGATTCTGGAACCCACGTCGACCGCCCAGTGGCACGCCCTGGTCAGTGAAGCCGAAGCGGCCGCGGCCTGTGAACTGGATGAGACGCTGGAAAGTTATCTGGTGTTTCTGTTGATGCGCTTTGTCACCCGCCCCGATCTGTCCGGTGCCGCCTTGGCAGTGGAATACCTGCGCGGCGCGTCTGCCGCGGGCGCGCTCCAGGCGAGCCAGTTGCGCGATGTCGGCGATCAGTGCCTGCTTTTCTCCGGGTTGTATCCACGTCATGCCGAGCGCCGACTGGTGCGGGTCTCCTACTACGTCGAGTTGGGTCGTGGGGCTTACGGAATGCTGGCCGAACGACTCCGACACACCGGTGCAGAGATCTATCGTGAACTGTGCAACGGCTTTGTCGCCCTCATGGATGTGCTGCAGGCGATGCGCGCGCTGGACGGTGAGCCCGTGCTGGCGCCGCTGCAGAATCTGGAGTTGTGGTCCGACACCGGCAGCAGCGCAGCGTGGGAGCGCTTCAAGGCGTTGACCGAGGCGACGCCCGTCGTGCCTGAAAAGCAGGACATCAAACCGCACTGATTCCGCAGTTTCTTCGCGTATCCGCGGCGCCCGGCACGGCTGCCGAGGGCGGCGCTTTGGGCTAGAATGTCCACCCTTCTATTTCCCGGTGCATAGCGGCATGGCGGAAACACGCAAAGCGGTAGCGCTGATTTCCGGCGGACTGGATTCCATGCTGGCGGCCAAGGTGATGCTCGAACAGGGCATTCAGGTCGAAGGCATCAATTTCTTTACCGGATTCTGCGTCGAAGGGCACACGCACGCCATTCGCAGGCAGGGCGGTGCCAAGCCCAAACGCAACAACGCCCTCTGGGTTGC
>JBFEJM010000014.1:0-13672 GCA_041553175.1 Gammaproteobacteria bacterium
GATAGCCATTGTCTTGGTGATTTATTCACCAATTGCGAGTGTTGCGATCAAAGCCGCAATAGCTGCTGTAATAGCGCTCATATTATTTGGAATCATTAAAAATCAAAAAAAGGGAAATTATTTAGCGACTATGCAGGCAAATAATGCGGGACTTTATTTTCAGACCGATGAGCAAAATCAATATTACTACGTTCCATGGGAATACATAGGCGTATTGGAGAAGGCGGTTTTCCCGCTGAATAGTCGTGGCTTGAGAATTGAAGTGACAGGGGAAGAGAGTAAAAAATTAAAGACCGTGAATAAAGTCGGAAATATCAGAGAAGAGAACGGACGTACCTATGTTTATACGATTCCACAGTTACGTGATCGAGATAAGCTGCTCAACGATCTCATGAACTTTAAAGAATCAACCTAGTTTCTGCGAAATGTCATATACGTATAATAAATTGACTGTGTCGATCGTTTCTCTTGCTTGGACACAGCAGAGCAGCGCCACTTATACAAGACGTTAGCCTTCGCTGAGGTCGGTTTGGTGATATACAATTCGGCATGTCATAGCCGTTCGAGAGCCGAATGTTTTCTTCCTTGATTCCCAGCATAATCGCCTTTGCCGTCGCTTCCCTGGTGATCGTCATCGCGGGCAGTCGGCTGGCCCGGCAGGCTGATACGTTGGCCGACCGAACCGGCCTGGGTGAGGCGCTCTTCGGGGTCTTGCTTCTGGCTGGTGTCACCTCGCTGCCGGATTTTGCCGCGACTCTGAGCGCGGCGATAGACGCCCGACCCGACCTGGCCATGAGCAACGTCATGGGCAGCATGGCCGTGAATCTGGCGTTTCTTGGTGTGGCCGATATTGTCTACCGCAAAGCCAACCTGGAGCACGCGGCCGCTTCCCCTGTCAACCTGATGCTGGCGGGGTTGTTGATTGTGTTACTGACCTTGCCGCTGCTCGCGATCTTTACGCCGACGGTCTCCTACTTGAGTGTGCACCCGATCACGCCGGTGATCGTCGCCGCCTATCTGTTCGGCCTGTACCTGGTTCACCGTACGCGGGCCAAACCCATGTGGTTCCCTCGACTCACCCACGAGACAGTTTCAGATGAGCCCGAAAGGTATCATCGTGGCCATTCGGCCACTCCGTGGCTTGGGTTCATCGGCATGGCTGTCGTGACCGGCATGGCCGGCTGGATCTTGATGGAGGCAGCAAAGGGCATCGCCGACCAGACCGGGCTGTCCGAATCCCTGGTCGGCGGCCTGTTCACCGCTCTGGCTACTTCTACTCCCGAGTTGGTGACCACCATCGCAGCGATACGAATTGGCGCACTGACCCTGGCGGTAAGCAACATCTTCGGCACCAATTGCTTCAATATGCTCGTTGTCGCCGCGGCTGACGCGGGCTATCCTCACGGCTCCATCTACCATGACATGGCACCGGTTCAGATGACGTGGGGCCTGGTGAGCATTCTGATGACCGCCATCCTGCTGCTGGGACTGGTGCGTCGACAGACCTACGGAATCGGCAGAATCGGATTTGAAAGTGCTCTGATCCTGAGCGTTTACGCCGTCGCGCTTGGCCTCGTGGTGACGAGTACCTGAGATACTCTGCGGAAATGCCGTCAGAAGGGCGGCTATGCAAGCTGCGCGGCACCTCTAATGTGACATATCAGGCCGATTAGAACTTTCACGATGAACATATTCATACTGGACACGAATATCGAAAAATGCGCGCAGTATCATTGTGATCAGCATGTCGTGAAAATGATACTTGAGAGCGTGCAGATATTATGCACTGCACTGAATAAAAAAGGATTTACTACACCCTATAAGTCCACTCACATAAAACATCCTTGCGTGCTCTGGGTGGAAGAGTCATTTGATAATTATTCGTGGCTAAAACATCTCGCTCTTGCATTGAATGCCGAGTATCGCTACAGATATGAAAGAGATTCCGATCATAAATCGATATCGGTTCTCAATGAAATCGCGCACTGCAACTATGAAAGTCAAGGTCTAACCGAATTCGCTCAAGCAATGCCAGATAAATACAAAGTGCCGGGAGACGCGGTCAAGGCATATAGGCAGTTCTACCTGGGAGAAAAAATGAAGTTTGCAAAATGGACCAAAAGAAGTATTCCCGATTGGGTGTATTAAATTTGGCGGACGCTTAAATACAGCTAGCAAATTTCCTGCGTCGTCGACGCCGAAAAGCAGAGCACCCTATTTCAACCGTTATGCCGAATGATGATCCAATACAAAAGCGGGAAACGAATATTCAACTAGCTCATCCGCATATCCTTCAGGCTGATAGACATGAACTGTAGGGGTGCCAGGAACTGCCATTGAACCAGAAACGCATTCAGATCCCGGCTGTAGATATTTGGGTGAAGGAATCTACAGTTACTATGTTACGGATTGAAGATGATGAATGTATCGAGTACGCCCGTCTTTTTAACAGGCAAGG
Source organism: Gammaproteobacteria bacterium (assembly GCA_041553175.1). Taxonomy (GTDB): domain Bacteria; phylum Pseudomonadota; class Gammaproteobacteria; order Thiohalobacterales; family Thiohalobacteraceae; genus JAHJQQ01. Next base: position 2,459 of record JBFEJM010000014.1, read on the forward strand.
ATTATGCTTGGGTTTGGGCGCTCATGCATGATGTCAGGGTGAAATAGCATCGGTTTCGAGTACGAATACGCGCGGTGGATTTGTATGCAGACCAAAATCACAAACACGAATCAGATCCTCGGGCTGATCGGCTGGCTGGCACTTACCTTCGTCGCCGCCGCCAGCGGTGCCGCCGCATCGGCGAATGCCGGTGCTTTCTATCAGGAACTCATCCGCCCCGAGTGGGCGCCGCCGGGCTGGCTGTTCGCGCCGGCGTGGACCACGCTTTATGTCCTTATGGGCGTCGCGGCCTGGCTGGTGTGGCGCGTGGACGGCTTCCGTGGCGCGCGCCTGGCGCTTTATCTGTATATCATCCAGCTGATCGCAAACGCACTCTGGACCTGGTTGTTCTTCGTCTGGCGGCTGGGGGCGTTGGCGTTCGGCGAGATACTCCTGCTGTGGTGTCTGATCATCGCGACCCTGGTTGCATTCTGGCGCGTGCGTCCACTGGCCGGTGCGCTGCTGCTCCCGTATCTGGCCTGGGTGACGTTTGCATCCGCGCTGACATTCGCGACCTGGCAGCTCAATCCTCAGATCCTGGGATGACGCCGGGGTACGTGCAGCGAAGGCGTCTCCCGGCGCCATCACTCGGCATCCATGCAGCATCTACAGCATGCTGTCATACGAGCATGATGTGAGAGCGCATGCTGTAAAGAACGAATAACACTTCTTCCTGCTCCCGTTGGCCGATATTGTTCTTCTCCAGCGCGGCCAAGGCATCATCGAGCACAGCCATGAATTCGTTGGCGGCGATATTCATTCCTTTGTGCGCGGCGAGCATGTCTTTGCCCTTGTATACATTCGGACCGCCGGTTCCTGAAATGAAAAAGGTAGCGGCGGCATGCTTGAGTGCGGGTATATCGGACTTCGAGAACCTTGCTGCGATGCTGCTGTTCGCAAGATGGTTGTCGACCACGTCGTTGGCGATGCGAGTGATGCCTTCGGTACCGCCAAGTCGATCAAACAGTGATTGGCTCATGGTTCTTCTCCTTTGGGTGGTAACCCGAACTTCTTATGATTGGGTTGATAACTGACGCGGATATAACCTAGCATCGAGCATTCCGAGTGAGTAGTACAGATTCTGTAGTGCTTATAACCGATCGATAATCCACCGGATTCGATGAGAACGATGACATGAAGGCATATGGACAGTTCTGTCCGTTGGCGCAGGCCACACAACTGTTGTGTGAGCGCTGGACCCTGATCGTCGTGCGGGAGCTGCTGGCAGGAAGTACGCGCTTCAACGAGCTGCGTAAGGGTGTTCCGTTGATGTCACCGACCTTGTTGTCCACTCGACTCAGGCAGCTGGCCGAAGCGGGGGTGATTGAGGTGAGCGGAAGCAAGGGCGACTACAGCTACGCGCTTACCCCCGCCGGACTGGAGTTGCGGCCTGTTGTGGAACTGCTGGGCGCATGGGGCCATCGCTGGGCCCGTTCGAAGCTGGATGAGGGTGACCTGGATGCAGGCCTGTTGATGTGGGATATGCGTCGGTCAGTTGATCCGGCCGTATTCCCGAGTCACCGGGTCGTGGTGCAGTTCGAGTATCCCGATGCGCCAAAAGGGGCGCGAGACTGGTGGCTGGTATCCGAGAAGGGTGAAATCGATCTGTGTCTGAATGATCCCGGCCATGAGGTCGACATTCTGATCAAGTGCCCGCTGAGAACAATGACGGAAATCTGGACCTGTGAGCTGCGCTTCCGCGATGCGGTAGAGAAGGGCTATATCGAGGTAAAGGGTGACCGCAGGCTCACCGGAAAACTGCAGGATTGGTTGCGCTCCAGTCCTTTGTCGCGGCTTGGCACCCTTGAACACATGCCGACCTTGGACTGGAGGTTCAGTTGAGTCCAAGCATTTCAAGGCCAGTTGTTACGGAAGCATTCCCGCGAGGCGGATTGATTCCGGGGTTGTTGCTGATGCTGGCCGGCTGCGCCAGTATCGGTGCCGATGCGATCAAACTCATGACCCCGGAGGATTTGGCGATTCTGGAAACCTTGCGTGGGTACAGCGTCCAGACAACGAAGCGCGAGATCATCGCTGACTTCGGTACGCCTATCAAATGGGCCGGGTCGATCAGGCCGGTATAGGAGATCGCGCGAGGCGACAGAACCACGCGAGTGCAAGCCTATTACCTCACCGGCCGCCTCAACAAGATACATCTGCTCAGCCTGAAGCCGACCTGGGCTACGTGATTCACTATCATGCGGACGGCACGCTCACCGAATTGTAGTGAATCAAGCCGGGCTGCCCCGAATGCGTCGGCACAGGCGCGCGCACCTGACTCGCACTGTTTTATTGAATCAAACACGAACTGAAACAGACGAAGCACTCGATCGAAAGAAGCTGATAGCGCAGAACAAGCCGTTGAAGCGAAGGGCGGTGTCGGCTTGGCGTTCAGCAGCTCCAGCGCCTGGCGATCCAATAGTCCAGGCTCAGATAGCGGCCGGCGCCGACGAAGAACAACACCAGCAGCATGATGAAATAGGTCACGCCGAACTCGATGCCGTTGTTGAGTACGACGAAGCTGCCCTGTTCCGTCAGCCATTCGTAGTTTCCGTGTTCCTGCAGTAATCCGCGCGCGGCGTCCAGGCGTTCGCTCGCGGCCTCGGCGTCGGCACAATTGAACAGACAGAACTTGGTGTCGGCCACGGCCTGCCAGCCGTGCTGCCAGTGCACGGTGAAAATGGCGACCAGCATCGTGATCATCAGCGGAATGCTGATCCAACGCACCGCCAGCCCGATGATAAGCAGAATCGCGCCCAGAGTTTCGGTGCCGGCAGCCAGTGCGGTCATCACCTCGGGAAAGGGCAGGCCCAGTCCCCAGTCGGGGTTGCCGAACCAGGCGGCGGTCGATTCGAAATCGCTGAGCTTGCTGGTGCCGGCCATCCAGAAAATGGGCGCCAGATACAGCCGCAGTGCTAGCGGACCGAGGAAATCAATGGCGCGGGTGGAATTCAACAGTCGCTGCAGAAAGGCGAATAACTGACACATGATGCTGTCTCCTTTGGCTGGTCGGATTGTTTTTATCGTTTGCGGCAGCGCGTGAACGTACGCATCCATAGGATGCTTGACCGCCTCGACTCAGCTTAGTTCCGCCCGCCGCGAATGCAAACGCGAGGCGTAGCGGTTAAGTGTTGGATCAGGGAAAGATGAGAGCGGCAAGGCGCTGGCAGCAGTGTATCGCCGCCGAACGAGAGTCGGTGGCGATGGATTACACTGCGCGTGCCTTGGCGCGGGGTGACTGCGCCCGGTTCAGCGGCAGCGGTTCCGGATAGATCTCGTGAAGGCCGAGGGACGTGCCTTTCTCGGTGACCATGCGGGCATGCGAGCGGCGCAGCTGGCGCGGCGACGATACACCGCAGGCATGCGCGATGACGCCGATCTCATACACCATGTTCTTGGCCAGGTTCATCACGCGTACCGCTTTGCTGGTAGGGTCGAGGCCCTTCTGCAAACGAGGATTGTGCGTGGTGATACCAGTGGGGCAGGTGTCCTTGTTGCACTGCAGCGCCTGAATGCAGCCGAGTGCGAACATGAAGGCACGCGCGGATACGATGGCATCGGCGCCGACACACAGGGCCCAGGCCGCTTCGGCCGGATTCACCAGCTTGCCCGAGGCGATCACCTTCACGCGCTGGCGCAGGCCGTGTTCGATCAGTTTGTCCACAGTCAACGGCAATGCCTCGCGCAGCGGCATGCCCATGTTGTCGAGCAGACTCATGGGGGCGGCACCGGTGCCGCCTTCGGCGCCGTCGACGGTGATGAAGTCGGGTGCGGACTGGGGGCCGCGTCGAGCGACTTCATTGAACAGATCATCGAAGAAGCTGCCGTCGCCCACCACCATTTTGAAGCCGGTGGGTTTGCCGGTGACGCGGCGCACGCGTTCGATCATGTCGAGCAGATCACCGACATTGCTGATTTCGGGATGGCGATTGGGACTGATCGAGTCCGTGTGTACCGGAATGCCGCGAATGGTCGCGATTTCCTGCGTGACCTTGGCGCCGGGCAGGATGCCGCCCTTGCCTGGCTTGGCGCCCTGACTGAGTTTGATTTCGAACATGCGTACCGTTTCATGCGCGGCGGCGGCACGCAGTTTGTCGTCGTCGAGTTTGCCATGGCTGTCGCGCACGCCGTATTTGGCGGTGCCGATCTGAAACACCACGTCGGCCCCGCCTTCCAGATGATACGGCGACAGGCCACCCTCGCCGGTATTCATCCAGCAGCCGGCCATGCGTGCACCGTTGGCCAATGCCAGCACGGCCGGACGCGAGATCGCGCCGTAACTCATGCCGGAGATGTTGAACAGTGATGCAGTGGTGTAGGGCTTGTCGCAGTCGGCGCCGAACGTGATCGACTGCGGTGGCATGGCGTCTTCACCCAATGTGGGAAAGGCGCAGTTGACGAAGAACACCGAACCGGGGTGACGCAGATCGCGCGTCGAGTCAAACGGCACAGTGCTGTCGACGTTCTTGGCGGCACGGTAGATCCAGGAACGTTCGGCCCGGTTGAAGGGCATCTCCTCGCGGTCCATGGCGAAGAAGTACTGGCGGAAGAAGGTGCCGACGTGTTCGAAGAAGTAGCGGAAGCGACCGATGACCGGGTAGTTGCGGCGGATGGCCTGTTTGGTCTGAGTGACGTCGATGACATACATGACGATGACGGTCAGTAACAGCAGACCGATCGAAACCACGAACAGGGTGGCCATCATATCGAGGATAAAGGTGACGAAGTGGTTACCTTCCAACATGGCGGCAGGTACCTCCTGTGAATATCCGGCAAAGCTACCGGTTACATCGATTTGTAGCGGCGTTGGGGCAGGCGGCTTTAGAAACAGGGTAGTTAGGTTGAGAGCATCCGGCGTATTACGGCCTATGGCCTAATACGCCCTACGGGAAGGGATGTAGGGCGCAATAGCGCAGCGTATTGCGCCGAATGTGTTTGGCGATGTTACGTTTCGCGCGGCGTGCCCAGCAGAATGCCGCGTTGGCGCCAGTCGTCGAGAATGTGCTCGCCCCCCGCAATCACCTGCTCCGGATGGGGGTGTTGCAGCTCCTGACAGATTGTCTCCAATGCCTGCAGACCCGTATAGGCGCTGTTGCCGGCCTGCTCGGCGATGAGCCCGAGCAGGCGGGCGCTGACCGGGTTGAGTTCGAGGAAGCGCACCCTATCGTCGGGGTCGCGATAGATGACCAGCTGTGTCGGCTGCGCCGGCGGCGCGTCCGGCTGGAAGTCGGGACTGATACGGTGGACGGGAAAGCGGTAACTGAGCGGCCAGGCCAGCGGTGACAGCAGCGGATGTCCGTGCAGCGGATCGCCCTGGACATCGACATCGCTGAGATCCGGTTCCTCGTCATGTACCGACAAGGCCAGTTCCACCCATTCGTAATGTGCCAGCTCGCGCAGGAAGGGTGGGTCCTCCGGACGGTCACCGCGCTCCTCGTCGAGGTAGGTCAGGAACTCGCGCGGGATATCCAGGAAGTAGGGCGAATGCGACTGATGGCGGGCGAAGAAATCGCGCGCCAGGGCCTGCCAGGCGTCGGCATCGAGGATCTCGTGCAGCACCGGCAGCGTGTCGGCCAGAAACCCATTCACGTTGTTGAAGAACAGATCGCGATAGATGGCCATGCGCCGGTCTTCGATGCCGGCCGGTGCCGGCGCGCGGGCGGGATCGCGGATGTGCGCCGCGAACGCGTATTGCTGCTGCTGGAACTGCGGCCGCTCAACCACGGGCGCGCTGCTCGGTCGCGGCCCGGTCCTGTGCCGGCCGGTGCCGGCTCTGCAGGGTCGCGATGTGTTCGACTTCGCGCAGCAGTTCGGGTACCGGCGGAATATTGAAGTCACGTTCCAGCAGCGTCGGGATTACGCCGAAGCGGTCGTAGGTCTGCTCCAGCAGATCCCACACCGGATCGATGACGTCGGCGCCATGGGTGTCGACGATCAGATCATCGGCCTCGTTGTAATGGCCGGCGACATGGATGTACGCAATGCGCTCGGCCGGAATGCCGGCGAGGAAATCGTTGGCGTCGTAGCGGTGATTCACGCTGTTGACGTAGATATTGTTGACGTCGAGCAGGAGGTCGCAATCGGCCTCGGTCAGCACGGCGTTGAGGAATTCGAGTTCGGTCATCTCCTGACCGGGTGCCGCATAGTAGGAAACGTTCTCCACCGCGATGCGGCGTTCGAGGATATCCTGGGTGCGACGGATGCGGGCGGCCACATGCTGCACGGCGTCCGCAGTGAAAGGAATGGGCATCAGATCGTACAGGTGACCATCGTCGCTGCAGTAGCTCAGATGTTCGGTGTAGGCGCGAATGTCGTGTTCATCGAGAAAGCGCTTGAGCCGGTAGATGAAGGCCTCATCCAGCGGCGCGGGTCCGCCCAGCGATAACGACAGTCCGTGGGTGGTAAAGGGGTAGCGTTCGGTGAACGCACGGAACTGTTTGCCGAACTGACCGCCGACACCGATCCAGTTTTCCGGTGCGACCTCAAAGAAATCGACCGGCAAATGAGAGTGGTCGGACAGCGGACCCATCAGGGTCCGCCGCAGACCGAGACCGGCGCCTTGTACAGGGTGGCCGTTGACGTGCATGACAGCCTTTACTTTTTACCGCCGCACTTGCCTTCGCCGCACTTGCCTTCCTTCATGGTCTTGTCGCCGCCGCACTTGCCTTCTTTCATGCTCTTGCCATGCATTTCGGTGTTGCTCAGGACGCCGTCACCGTCGGTGTCCATGCTCTTGAACATCTTCTCGTGGCTGGACATGAATTCCTCCCGAGTGACGTTACCGTCGCCATCGGTGTCCATCATCTTGGCGCCGCACTTGCTTTCGCCCTTGGACTTGTCACCCATGCCGCCGCATTTGCCTTCACCGCATTTGCCTTCCATGTTCTTGCCGGCAACCATGTAGCCGCTGGAGAGTTCGGATTGGGAGAAGGGGTTTTCAGCGGCATAGGCGCCACCGGCGAGCGAAGTGGCGAACGCGGCGCCCAGGGCCAGCGCGATGGGTTTCAGTGTGGTGTTGGACATATTCATGCCTCCTTAAGGACTTGTGTTGTTGGTGGTGGCGAGCATGCCACCGGTTATCGTTGCCGACTGCCGCCGGCGGAAATAAAATGTTCGTGACCGTCAGTGTGACCACGCCGGGCCGGGGAAGGTTCCCACAATTCTGCCGTGGCCATGCCGCGTCCCTTATCCAGACAGCAGACTGCGCAGGCAGTTCAAATATTTTGCCTCGTCAAATGTCCCTCCCTGCTGCTGGCTGTGCCAGATCGCTTCGCCCAGGCACTCCATCAACCGATGTTCCTGTGCATGGGCATCAGCGGTTTGCAGCCTGATTCGGCGTGAAATGTCGCGCACGCCGTTCGGTCGGTCGGTCGCGATCTGATCGCGGATGGCGAGATGCAGCCCCATATGCAGAAAGGGATTGGTCTCCCCGAACTCGGGCAGGTAGTCCTTGCCCAGCGCGCGGTCCTGCTGTTCCAGCAGACCCTGATATTCGGGGTGCAGCAGAATCACATCGCGAATCTGGCACTCCAGCGGTTCCAGGGGAACACCCTGACCGTGTTTGCGCCATACGTCGCAATAGTACTGGCGGATCTGGTCGCGTTCGGGAGAAAAGAGCATCCGTAGGGGTTTGGCGCAGTCGGGTCGAGGGACAGAGTTAAAATCAGCGCGCGACGGATTGCAAGCCTGTCAGGATTACGCCGCGGTTTTACCGCGAAATTCGCACAGATCGGCGATCGGGCAGTCAGGACATTTGGGTTTGCGCGCCACGCAGGTGTAGCGCCCGAGCAGGATCAGCCAGTGATGGGCATCGTGCTTGAATTCGTCGGCGACGAATTTCAACAATTTCCTTTCCACTTCCAGCGGCGTTCTGCCGGGCGCGATACGGGTGCGGTTGGCGACGCGGAAGATGTGGGTGTCGACCGCGATGGTCGGTTCGCCAAAGGCGGTATTGAGGATTACATTGGCGGTCTTGCGGCCGACTCCGGGCAACGCCTCGAGCGCGGCACGATCGTGCGGCACTTTGCCGTTGTGTTCCCGGTCGAGGATCTTGCAGGCGGCCATGATGTTCTTCGCCTTGCTGTTGAACAGTCCGATGGTCTTGATGTGTTTCTTCAGGCCGGCCTCACCCAGCGCCAGGATGTCACTCGGTTTGCGCGCGATCTTGAAGAGTTCCTTGGTCGCCTTGTTCACGCCCTTGTCGGTGGCCTGCGCCGACAGCACGACGGCGACCAGCAACTGAAATACATTGCCGTAATGCAACTCGGTGGTCGGATGCGGATTGGCCGCGCGCAGGCGTTGGAATATTTTGCGGCGTTTTTCTGGATTCATCGGGTTCTAGTTTTTCAAAAGATAACTTTTACCGCGAAGGACGCAAAGGCGCGCGAAGGAAAACCCTATTAATGTAAAAACCAATGGCTTTGTCTTTTCTTCCACGAGAAGGTCGAACTTCGTAGGGCGCAATAGCGTAGCGTATTGCGCCGAATGTATTGAGGCGTATTGGATCGAGGCTGCTCAAACATCCGGCGCATTACGATCTTCGATCTAATGCGCCCTACATGTATACGGTTTTCCTTCGCGCGCCTTTGCGTCCTTTGCGGTAAAAGTTGGTTTTGTCTTTATCCCGCCGCCGTCACCGGTTCCGCCGCCGGAATGCGCTGCGCGCGCTTCTGCAGGCGGTTGTCGATGATGTTCTTCAACGCAATGATCAAACCGAGCCCCATGAACGCGCCGGGCGGCAGGATGGCGAGCAGGAAGCCGCGGTAGTCCTCGATGACATGAATCGTCCATTCGCGCGCGACCTCACCGAACATGAGATGCGCCTGCGCCAGCAGCGTGCCTTGTCCGACCAGTTCGCGCAGACCGCCGAGCAGGACCAGGACCAGCGTGAAACCTATGCCCATGGTCAGACCGTCCAGCAGCGCGCGGGCGGGTTTCTGTTTGGAGGCGAAGGCCTCGGCGCGGGCGATGATGGAGCAATTGGTCACGATCAGCGGAATGAAAATACCGAGGATGTTGTAGAGGTCGTGGAAATAGGCGTTCATGCCCAGCTCGATCACCGTGACAGTCGAGGCGATGACCAGGACGAAGACCGGAATGCGCACCTCAGGGCGGACCAGATGGCGAATGAGCGATACCGTCAGGTTGGACGCGACCAGCGTGAGCGTGGTGGCAAGCCCCAGGCCGAGGCCGTTGATCACGGTTGCGGTGACGGCCAGCAGCGGGCACAGGCCGAGCAATTGCACCAGCGCCGGGTTGTTGGACCACAGGCCGTCACGGGCGATGGTTGAATAACTCGGCTCGGTCATCAGTGTGCTTCCGGTTGTGCTGTAGCAGCTGGCGCGTTTGCTGCCGCGGGCGCAGCGGGCGGTGCCACGATCAGGCTGTCGGTCTCGAACAGGCGCTGGCGATTGTGCTGAAAGTATATCAGAGACTTTTTCACCGCCTTCACCACCGCGCGCGGGGTTATGGTGGCACCGGTGAATTGATCGAATACGCCGCCGTCGCGCTTGACCGCCCACAGCTTTTGTTCCGGATTGTTCAGCGAGCGGCCGTCAAAGCCGAGTATCCAGTCGGAACGCCGCGCCTCGATGGCGTCGCCCAGCCCCGGCGTTTCGCGGTGACTCAGCACGCGCACCCCGGCCAGGGTGCCGTCCAGGTTGATGCCGACCAGCAGGCGGATCGCGCCACTGTAACCGTCCGGCGCGACCGCGCTGAGGACCGCGGCCACCGGCCAGCCGTCCTTGCGTGCGCGATAGACCGGAACCGGTTCGTCGCCGCCCAGATCCGGATCGGTCACGTTGATGATGTCGGTGAAGATATCGTTGTCGTGGCGCTCGGGCGGTATCAGTTCATGCAGGCTGCGCAACAGCGCTTCGCGTTCATTGGCGGCGATGCGCTCATGCGTGTTGTCAAAGGTGACCGCGACCAGCGCCGTGCCGATGGCGGCGAACAGAAACAGAAACAAGGCCGTGACCAGTATCTGGCGCAGGTTCATGGTTCGTCTTTTGGTTTGTCGACGTGCTGGCCGAACACGCGCGGCTTGGTGTAGTAATCGAGGGTGGGTGCGGCCATGTTCATCAGCAGCACGCCAAAGGCGACCCCGTCCGGGTAGCCGCCCCAGGTGCGGATGACATAGGCCAGTACACCGATTCCGGCACCGAATATCAGCCGGCCGCGCGGTGTTGTGCTGGCGCTGACCGGATCGGTGGCGATGAAGAATGCGCCGAGCATGGCGGCGCCGCTGAACAGATGAAACAGGGGCGATGCGTAAATGTCGGTATCGCCGGCATGGAATATCAACGCCACCAGGAACAGCGCACCAAGCATGCCGGCCGGAATCTGCCAGGCGATGATGCGCCGCGCCAGCAGATAGATGCCGCCGATCAGGTACCAGAAGTTCACCCATTCCCAGCCGTGACCGCCGTAGCTGCCGAACAGGGGGCGGGCGGTGATTTCGTGCAGGGTGAGGCCAAGACCGAGCTGTGTCTTGACGGCATCGAGCGGTGTGGCCTGGGTCAATGCATCCAATGTGACTGCCTCAGGCAGCTGGCCGCTGAACACCCAGGCGAGAGATTCCGTAAAGCCGAGACTGGCCGTCGCGATACCGGTGGGTGGATTCCACAGAGTCATTTCGCGCGGGAACGAAATGAGCAGCACCACGTAACCGATCATGGCCGGATTGAACGGGTTGTAACCCAGACCGCCGTACAGTTGTTTGGCCACGACAATGGCGAACAGCCCGCCAATGACCGGCAGCCACCAGGGCGCCAGCGGCGGCAGTGCCAGCGCCAGCAGCACGCCGGTCAGGATGGCGCTGCTGTCGGCCAGCGTCGGCAGCACGACACGCCCGCGCAGTGCCAGTACGGCGGCCTCGCTCGCGACACAGGTCAGCACGGCGATGAGGATGTTGGTGATCACGCCCCAGCCGAAGAACCACCAGGCGCACAACACGCCGGGAATCAACGCCAGCAGCACTTCGCGCATGACGCGGGCGACGTTGCTGGCAACCGGCAGATGCGGCGAGCTGTAGGTGGCGAACTGCATCAGGCGTTGTCTCCGGGTGGGCTGTCGGCCGAGTCGTTTTTCTGCGCGGCACGGCGCGCATCGATCTCGCGTATCTCGCGCTGCTTCTCTTCACTCAGATTATCGGTATTGCGCTGGGTCAGATCGCCA
>JBFEJM010000015.1:0-13671 GCA_041553175.1 Gammaproteobacteria bacterium
AGTACGCACTGCGGGCAGCAGCCGTACTTGAGCTCGTAATCCAGCGCCAGCCGATAGGCGCGTTCCGGCAGATCGTCTTCATTTTCAGGGATCATGGGTTTACCTCTGGAATATATCGCAGGCCGCAGCCCGTTTTAGCCACTATGCCCAAAGCGATCCGACTGGACATTGACTGACGTCAACCCGCGCGTGAGTGATCGGAAGGGTGCTGCGCAAGGCAGCGGTTCGGCTGGCGGGCTAATAACGCGGTGCGTGTTCCAGCGCGTGGTCGAGATCGGCGCGCCGATGGCGCAGGGTGTCACTCATGTCGTGCAGTTCGTCCTGAACCTCAGCGGCGTCGTTCTGCAGCGCGCGTAGATCGGCCAACAGATCCAATCGCCGTTGCGGGGTGACGCCGACGTGGATCAGTTCGGCTTCCTTGGCGACAATGGCCTCGTCGAGTTCCTGCAGTTCCACGCGTTTCGCATCCACGCCCCGATCGAGCCGTTTGACGGCTTGCTGCAGGTCGTGGATTTCGCGGCCCTCGCGGTAGGCGTGCAGGAAATCGCCCTCGTCACGGGCCGGGCAGACACCGCCCTAGCCGCTGCCGGCGCGTCCCAGCCGGTAACCGTTGCGGGGTTCGCAGAAGCGTTCGAGGCCGGCGTCGCGCCCTTCGTTGTAGAGCGCCAGGTCGGCGGTGACGCCATGTTTGGCGCAGGATTTACGATGGTTGGCAATCTGATCGGCCTGTTTGCCGTGCAAGCCGTCCTCGTAGCCGATGCTGTACCAGTCGGCGGTGACGCATTCGTCTTTGGACAGCGAGGCGCAGCCCTGCAGTGCCAAGACCAGGGCGGTGCTGAGAATAAGCCGGAAAGACCTTGAATTGTGTGCGGAGTCTGCCATAACGGTAAACCTTCAACCGCCTGCAGACAGGCGGACATTTATCGGGGATACCAGATTATGACGGCAGCTGCAGCGGCTAGTTGAGCACTGTGCTGATGTTGAGCTCCACCGGCTCGGTGCTATTTGAACGGACGCCTTCGGCAATGGCCTCGAGATCGCCCGGTGCGGGATTCGCCTGACCGGATTTGGATACGCGGGCGCCGACCGCGACCAGTTCGAAGTTGGACAGCACCATGGCCGGTGTCATCGCCATGGAGTCGTCCAGCGTCACGCTCACGGGCAGATCACGTACCTGCTTGCGCACAATGGCCAGCGGCATGCGCGGACCTTGCGCCGCGCGGGCGAAGATGAAGACCGTGTCGGTCGGCGCGGCCTGACCGGCCAGGGCGGGATCCAGCGAAACCTTGACCTGAAGACCGGCGCCCGCGGTGCCCGCCGGTGCCGCGGATTGCGCGGCCTGAGCAGGCGCACTGTCCGCCACAACCATCTCGGGACTGTCGCCCAACTGACGCTTGGCGTGACGGATCTGATCACCGATCGCCTGGGCATCGGGGTCGCCCGGGGGGAGTTGCTGTTCGACCTGCTGCCAGTTCTGAATCGCCTGCTGCAGATTGCCGCGGCGGTAATGCCAGTGCCCCATCAACCACAGGCCTTTGAGATCACCGGGCTGTTTCTCCAGCGCCGTCGTCAGCAGTTGACCGACTTCGTCGGTGAATTCGCCCCGATTGGCGGCGATCATCATATCGGCCGTGTCGATCAGCAGGTCCGGCTCATCGCCGGCCAGGCGTCGCGCCTGTCCCAGCGCCGCCAGCGCATCATCGAAGCGGCTGACCGAGGCGTAGCTGCGCGCGAGCAGCAGCCAGCCTTCCAGGTTGTCAGGTTGTTCGCGCATGCGTTCGGCGAGTTTGCCGATCATTTCCTGCATGGCGTGGTCGGATGGCTGCGTGTTGCCGCCTTGCGCCACGCCCTGGCCGGATGCCATCTGATCGAGCAGCGGGCCTGCGCCCAGCTGCTGGTAGATGAATACAGCCAACAGAGGAATCATGGGTGCGAGCAGAGCAATCGCCCAACGTCCGCTCTGGGTGGTTCCCGCGTTGCCGTCCCCGCCCGTGTCGACGCTGTCCAGCAACTCACGCTCCAGATCGCCGCGCGCTGCGGCGTAGGCGTCCTGGCCAAGTTTGCCGAGCTGCAGATCGCTGTCCAGCTCCGCCAGCTGTTCCCGGATGACCGCGGTATTGAGCCGGTCGCGGTCGGGGGTGAAACGGTGTTTGTTACTCAACAAAGGCGGCAGAATAAAGACCAGCGCCAGCGCCGACATCGCAATTGCCAGTAACCAGAACATACTCATGAACGGGGTTCTCTATTTGAATTCGAATTCGCCGCGTCCGCATCGGCCAGGATCTTGTTCAGGCGCGCCTGTTCCTCGGCGGAGATCTCGGGTGCTGTCTGTTTCTGACGCTGACGCACCGTGCGCAGCAGTACCAGGATACCGATCACCAGCAGCGCGAACGGTCCGAACCAGAGTAAATAGGTGTCGGGCTTGACCGGTGGATTGTAGAGCACGAAGTCGCCGTAACGGGTAACCAGGAAATCGACGATCTGATCATCGCTCTGACCCGAATTCATCAGGTCATACACTTCGCGGCGCAGGTCATGGGCCAGTTCCGCATCCGAGTCGCCCAGCGATTGGTTCTGGCAGACCAGGCAGCGCAGCTCCAGAATCAGCTCCTTATAACGCTCCTCATCGACGTTGCCACTGAAGTCGAATTTTTCCAGACCGGCGAAGGCCGTGTTGATGCCGCCCAGACAGAACAGCAGTACCAGCAACCGCAACAGATTCATCCGGTCGCACCCCGCAGTTTTTCGATCAACGGACGGATGTCGCGGTCGAATGACTCGGTCGTCAGCGGGCCGATGTGCTTGTAACGCACGATACCCTGCTTATCGATGACGAAAGTCTCCGGTGTGCCGTACACACCCCAGTCAATGCCGACCCGGCCGTCGGCATCGAACGCGACCGCCTTGTAGGGGTCGCCGAACTGCTGCAGCCAGCGAATGGCCGCATCACGCTCGTCCTTGTAATTGAGGCCGTAGATGGGGATGCCCTGCCGTTCCAGCGCCATGAGCAGACGGTGTTCCTGGCGGCAGGACACACACCAGGTCGCCCACACATTCAGCAGCGACACCTGACCTTTGAAATCGGCGTCGCTGAGCTGTATCTCAGGGCTGTGCAGTTCCGGCAGCGCAAAGGCCGGCGCGGGTCTGTCGACCAGGGGCGACGGGACCTTCTTGGGGTCCAGGCTCAATCCCTTGTACAGCAGCGCGGCCATGGCGAGAAATACCAGCAACGGCGTCAGATAACGGAAAAAACGCGGCATCAGGCACGTCCCTCCGTGGATAATTTACCGGCGGACGCCGCAGCGGTGCGCGAGTCAAGGGCGAGCAGGCGCATGCGATAGCGTTTATCCGAGGCCGCCAGCAGGCCGCCGGCCGCGATCATCAGACCGCCCAGCCAGATCCAACGCACGAAGGGTTTGTAGTACAGGCGCAGCGCCCAGTCGCCGCCGCCCACCGGCTCGCCCAAGGAGACATAAATATCGCGGGTGAAGCCGGCGTCGATGCCGGCCTCGGTCATGGGCATGGTCTGGACCAGATAGGTGCGTTTCTCCGGGTGCAGCACGGCGACGTCCCTGCCGTTCTTGCTGACATGCACTGTGCCGAGATCGGAGCGGTAGTTGGGGCCCTGATGTACCTTGGTACCATCGAAACGGAAAACATAGCCGGACAGCTCGATTTCCTGCCCCGGACTCATGCGGACATCTTTCTCGATATCGAACTGGGTGACGAAAGTGACGCCGATGATGAAGACCGCGATGCCCAGATGCGCCAGCCACATACCGTAATAGGCACGGCCACCTTGCCCGTTCATGTCACGCCAGATCGCGGCAAACCCGGACTTGTTTCTGAACCGCTGCTGCAGTGTCAGCAGCAGGGTCGTGGTCAACCAGAGCGAAAGTGCAATTGCAAAGCCCGCCGACAGCGAATCCGTCAGCATCGGCAGGGCGGCGACGATCCCTGCCACGACACTGATGACGAAAGCCCAGCGCAAGGTGCGACCGAGCATCTTCGGATCATGCTGTTTCCAGCGGGTCAGCGGGCCGATACCCATCAGTATCACCAGCAGCGGCGTGAAGATCACGAACATCGAGTTGAACCAGGGAAAGCCGACCGAGATCTTGCCCCAGCCCATGGCGTCATACAGCAGTGGCGCCAGCGTGCCCAACAGAACAAAGGCCGTGGTGATGAGCAGCAGCAGATTGTTGCCGAGCAGAAAGCTTTCGCGCGACAACATGCCGAAACCGCCGCCGCGCGTGATATCCGGTGCGCGTACCGCGTACAGTACCAGCGAGCCGCCGACCACAATGAACAGGAAGATCAGAATGAACAGGCCGCGGGCCGGATCGGCGGCGAACGAGTGCACCGATGTCAGCACGCCGGAACGGACCAGGAAGGTGCCGAGCAGGCTCAGCGAAAACGCCGTCAGCGCCAGCAGCACGGTCCAGCGTTTGAAGGCGCCGCGTTTCTCGGTGACCGCCAGCGAATGGATCAGCGCGGTGGCCGCCAGCCAGGGCATGAAGGAGGCGTTCTCGACCGGATCCCAGAACCACCAGCCGCCCCAGCCCAGTTCGTAATAGGCCCACCAGCTGCCGAGCACGATGCCGATGGTCAGGAACACCCAGGCGATCAGCGTCCAGGGCCGTGACCAGCGCGCCCAGGCGGCGTCGAGCTTGCCGCCCATCAATGCCGAGATGGCAAAGGCGAAGGCCACCGACAGACCGACATAACCCATGTACAGCATGGGCGGATGAATCGCCAGACCGAAGTCCTGCAGCAGCGGATTCAGATCGCCGCCTTCCAGTGGCGCCGGGAATACGCGTTCGAACGGATTCGAGGTGAACAGCAGGAAGGACAGAAAGCCGATGCTGATCATGCCCATGACTGACAGCACCCGCGCCAGCACGACATCCGGAAGATGGCGCCCGAACAGCGATACCGCGACCGTCCAGGTACCCAGAATCAACACCCACAGCAGCAGCGAACCCTCGTGCGCCCCCCACACGGCGGAAAATTTATAGATCGTGGGCAATTGGGTATTGCCGTGCTGCGCCACATAGACCACCGAGAAGTCGTCGACCAGGAAGGCATGGGTGAGGACGGCGAAGGCAATGGCGAGAAAAACGAACTGGCCCCAGGCGGCCGGGCGGGCCAGGGCGACCCAGGACGGTGTCCGGTTGAGGCTGCCGACCAGTGGAAAGATCGACTGCACCAGTGCCAGCACCAGTGCCAGGATGAGGGCGAACTGACCGAGTTCGGGGATCATGGCTGTGCCGTCTCGGGGACTGCTGTCCCGGTCGCTTTCTCGTGCGCGGTCTTCAACGAGTCGGCGACCTCCGGCGGCATATAGTTCTCGTCATGCTTGGCCAGCACTTCGTCGGCGACGAAGGTGCCGTCATCACGCAGCTTGCCGTGGGCGACGATACCCTGACCCTCGCGGAACAGATCGGGCAGGATGCCGGTGTACTCCACTGCAACCGACTTGACCTGATCGGTGACATCGAAGCGTACGGTCAGGCCGTCGCCAATGCGTTTGACGCTACCGTTGGAGACCAGACCGCCAATGCGGAACGGATGGTCTTTCGGTGCCGCGCCGGCCAATACCTCGCTCGGCGGGTAAAAGAACATCAGATTCTGGTTGAAGGCATTCAGGGCGAAACCGACAGCGACGGCAACACCGGCCACCATCATACCAATCAGAATCATGCGTTTTTTGCGGACCGGATTCATTGTGTACTCCTGGCGCGTTTGGCGCGACGGGCAAGCTGGGCCAGCAGCTTGCGGTGATGCAGCAGCGGCGACAGCAGGTTGAACAGCAGCACGACCAGAGCAATGGCATAACTGCTCCAGACATACGGGGCGTAGCCGCCCATATTGAAAAATTCCTCAAGCGTCATGTTGAATCGCCCAAATCAAGCACCCATTGACTGTTGCGTTCGCGCTGCAGAATTTCCACACGCGCCCGCATTAAGACCACCACGGCATAGAAAAGTTTAAACGCGACCGCCATCAGCAGCAGCGGAATGAGCATACGCAGATCGATCGACGGGGTATCGAACTTGGTCACAGTCGGGCCCTGATGCAGCGTGTTCCACCATTCCACCGAGTAGTGGATGATCGGGATATTCACCACCCCGACCAGCGCCAGAATCGAGGTGGCACGCGCCGCGGTGCGCTTGTCCTCCACCGCGTTGTACAGCGCGATCACACCCAGGTACAGGAACAGCAGGATCAGTTCCGAGGTCAGGCGTGCGTCCCAGACCCACCAGGCGCCCCACATGGGTTTACCCCAGATGGAACCGGTGATAAGGGCGAGGAAGGTGAACGAGGCGCCGATATGGGCGCTGCTGATGGCCATGATCTCGGCCAGCTTGATATGCCAGATCAGGCCAATGGCGCCGGCGCCAGCCATAACCATATACACGAACATGGACATCCACGCGGCCGGGACATGGATAAACATGATCCGGTAGCTGTCGCCCTGCTGATAGTCGGTGGGGGCGACCCACAGGCCCTGATAGAGCCCAACCAGCATGAAGCCCAGGCAGAGAACGCCAAGCCAGGGGATCAGGCGGCCGGCGAAGCGGTAAAAATATTTTGGCGAAGCCAGTTGATGAAAGAAGCGCATCATAATGGGTTAGCTCAGACTGATCCTCAGTGAAGCCGCAGTCGCGGCGGGTGCCAGACTGATCGACAGCACCAGCAGGGCGGCCAGCAGCGACAGATGGGCGTGAATGGGCAGGCCGGCCGCCGCCGCGGATACCGCGCCGGCGCCGAACATCAGGATCGGGACGTACAGCGGCAGTACCAGCAGGGACAGGATCATACCACCGCGGCGCATGCCGACGGTCAGCGCCACGCCAATGGCGCCGATGGTGCTCAGTGCCGGCGTGCCGAGTGCCAGGGTTTTCATCAGGGTAATGATGGCGTCGCCGGACAGGTCCAGCAGCAGCCCGAGCAGCGGTGCCGTGATCAACAGCGGCAGACCGGTGACCAGCCAATGGGCGCAGACCTTGGCCAGAGTCAGCACCGACAGCGGGTGCGGGCTGAGCATGATCTGTTCCAGCGAACCGTCCTCGAAGTCAGAGCGGAAAATCGTTTCCAGTGACAGCAGGGCGGCCAGCAGGGCCGCCACCCAGATGATCCCCGGGCCGATGGCGCGCAACTGATTGGGGTCGGCGCCGATGCCGAGCGGGAACAGCGCTGTCACCAGCACAAAGAACAGCAACGGATTGATCACCTCGGCGCGACGGCGAAAGGCCAGCGTCAGGTCGCGCCTGAGCAGGATCATGAATGCACTTAAAAGAGAGGCTTTATTCATTGCGACAGATTGATAGGCAGGATATCCGCGTCGGGCAGCTGAACCTGGTGGTGCGAGGTCACGGCCAGCATGCCGCCCCGCTCGAGGTGTTTCAGCACCAGTCCCTCGACGACCGCGATGCCATGCCGGTCCAGTGATGTAAAAGGTTCGTCCAGAATCCAGAGTTGTGATTGAGTGACCAACAGCCGCGCCAGCGCCAGGCGGCGTTTCTGACCCGCGGACAGATTGTAAGCCGGCACGTCGAGAAAGTCCGCCAGATTCATTTCATCCAGCGCCTGCTCCAGATCGATATCCGCCGGGCTGCCGAGGTTTTTGGCGAAGGTGAGGTTTTCCAGTACGGTCAGATCGAGTTTCACCCCGTCTTTGTGGCCGATATAGGCGGTGTAGGCGTGGTAACCGCTACCCATCTTGAAGATATCCTCGCCCGACCAGGTGACCTTGCCACCGTCGGGCAGCCGAATGCCGCAGAGGATTCGCAGCAGCGAGGTCTTGCCGCTGCCGTTGCGCCCCTCGATCAGCAGAACCTGCGACGCACCCAGGCCAAAGCACAAACCTGCAAACAGGGTCCGGTCATCGCGGATACAGGAAAGATCATGGGCCTCGAGTACGGCCCCCGGACGGCTGTCAGTCATGTGCCTGGGGAAAATTAAGGTTAATCGATGGGTTCGTGCATTCTGATGGCGCAAGTCTATCAGCTGATCGCCCTCGGGGCATGACCTATATCAAATGTTCCCGCCGCGAACAACCGGGTTCGGGGCTGGAGAAGACCGGACGCCAGCATGCCACAGTTTTTACGCTGGAAATGTGTGATTGTCACAGTGCTGGCGGGTGTGCCCGGTCAAAGGGGGGTATCTGGCTGGCCGCCAGGACCGTGGCTCAATCAGCTACTTTGCCGTCCCCGTCGCCAGGGTCTGCAGGTGGCTGTAGGCGTGATTGGCAAAGCCGCTACCGGCCTCGGCGTAGAGGTTGAACACGCTATGCACACCGGCGGCGCGCAGTTCAGCCCCGTCATCGGCATATTTTGCGATGGCCGCGATCTGGCCGGTGTAGCCGAATTTCTGCAACTGACGGGCGCTGAATACATTCTCATGGCATTGGGGCATGGCCAGCATGACCAGCCGGATCGTGCCGTGTCTGAGCGTCAGACGCGACCAGAACTCGGGGTCGGTTGCACTGGCGCGGATCACGTTGTGGCCCTGCGCGCGATGTCGGTCCACCACTTCCGGCGACAGATCGATACCGACAACGTGTTCGCCCGCCTGGTCACGCAAGGCCAGATAGGCGCCGGTGCCGACCCGGCCCATGCCGAAGATGAGAACGGTGGCGTCGCCGGGGTCGATTTCCTCCTCCTCGGGCAGGCGCCGCGGATGCTGAAACCGTATCAGCCGTTGACGCGTCACCGCATACAGGCTGTGGGCGGCGGCATTCACCGGTGAGGCGATGACGAAGGTCAGCGACAACGCGATCGCAATGGCGGTGAGCCATTCGTCGGCGAGCCAGCCCTTGCTGGCGCCGATGGCGGCGACGATCAGACCGAATTCACTGTAGTTGGACAGGCTGAGTGCCGCGAGGAAGGCCGAACGTGTGCGCAGGCGCCAACGGGCCAGCAGCCAGAAGTACAGCGCGCTCTTGAACCAGACCGCGACTGTCAGCAGTACCGAAATCAGCAGCGCGCCCGGTCCGGGAATGCCCTTGAGGCCGATGCTCAGAAAGAAGCCGACCAGAAACACGTCCTTGAATCCGAGCAGCGCCTTGGCCAGTTCACCGGCGCTGCGGTGCGAAGCCAGCATCATACCCAGTATCAGCGCGCCGAGATCCCCCTTGATGTTGACGAGGTCAAATACCTCGGCGCCGCCGAGCGCGACGGCGAGACCGAACAGAATGAGCAGTTCGCCGTGACCGGTATGATCCATGACCCGGTGCAGCAGCCAGCGCAGCGGGAGCAGACCTGCCAGCAACAGCAGACCGATAAGCGATGGGATCTTGCCGGTCGAGGCCGCCAGAAACAATACGGCGGCGATGTCCTGCATGATCAGGATGCCGATGGCGGTGCGGCCGTAGATGGCCGCGAGATCACCTTTGTCCTCAAGCACCTTCACGGCGAATACGGTACTGGAGAAACTCAAGGCGAAACCGACCAGCAGTGCCGTCTGGACACTCAGTCCACTTACCAGACCCAGGCCCAACGCCCCAAGTCCGAACAGACCCAGCCCCAGCGCCAGTGCGGCGATGATCATGTGCACGGAGGCAACCGCCCAGACCTGGGGTCGCAGCAATGTGCGGATATTCAGTTTCAGCCCAATGGTGAACAGCAGCAGGGTGACACCGATCTGCGCGAAATGCTCCAGTGTCTCACTGCCCTCTATGCCGAAGCCGAACAACACGAAGCCGGCGGCGAGATAACCGACCAATGGCGGCAGCCCGATCTGACGTGCCGCCAGGCCGAGGATAAAGGCGATTCCGATCCAGATGGCGTCTAGCATTCAAGGTCCCGGGTTGGCCGGCGCAGCGACTGCGTCCGCCTAGTAGTAACTGCGCAGTTTGAGTTCCAGCGGATCAGGATTCATATAGGTCTGTCCGGTCATATAGGCGTTCGGATGATTTCTGAAATGGTGCTTGAGCAGGGTCACGGGCACGATGCGCGGCACCTGTCCCAGCCGATAGGCCTCGATGAGCTCCAGCAGTTCCTGCTTGTCGTCACGGCTGAGGTCTTTTTTCAGATAACCCATGACATGCTGCAGCACATTGGTATGGCGCCGTATGGTTGCGCGGTGACCGAGTGCGGTCATGAGGTCACGAATATAACGGTCGGCCAGCGCGGCGATCGGCTGCTTGCCGGCTTCGGCGACCAAGCGGCCAAGCGCCCGGTAGTGTTCGGTGCCGTGCGCCATCAGTGCAAGCTTGTGCGCGGTATGGAAATCGACCAGGGCCTTGGGTGTCAGATGGCGCGCAGTCAGGTTCTGCCAGCGCTGATAGACGAACACGCGTTCGAGGAAATTGTCGCGCAGCATGGGATCGCCCAGGCGCCCGTCCTCTTCGATCGGCAACATCGGAAAGGCGCGCATGATTTCGCGTGCATATAAACCGACTCCCTGCTTGCTGCCGCCGCCTTTGCCGTCATACAGCTTCACCCGCTCCATGCCGCATGAAGGCGATTTGCTTTTCAGGATATAGCCGCTGATGTCACCGAGTTTAACGGCCGTGCGTTTGCCGTAGTCGATCAGCTTGTCGGTGACATCCAGGCTCTCGTCCTTCACGCCCAGCGCACGCGGCGCATCGGCCGTGCCGACCAGACGGATGGTCGGGCGCGGCACGCCCATACCGATGCCGACCTCGGGGCAGACGGGAACGAATTCAAACACCTCACCCAGGGTGCCGGTGATGTAATGGTCGTGCTTGTGGTTGCCATCGAAGCGCACCGGCTGCCCCAGCAGGCAACTGCTGATGCCGATACGGACGCGGGGTTCGCTGGTTTTTGTCATGGGTCTATCAATTTGAAAAAGACTACTTTACCCGCAAAGGAAACGCGATTGCGCACTGCGTGGGTGAACATCGGCCCATTGTAGGGCGCATTAGCGCAGCGTAATGCGCCGAATGTTTCGGACGCTATCCGGCACAATACGACATCCGGTCTAATGCACCCAGCGGTCGAATGTTTTCCAGTTGCCCCGCTGTGATCGGTCGTGGGTATCCGCTAGTTTGCGGCACCCATGTCGATTGCCCGCCGCCGCCGGTCCTGACATTCCTGGGTGCTCCGGGAGGCATTCCAATCAGTCGCCTCCGGCCAGCCACAGGTCTGCGCCTGGACGATGTCAGCCAGCGCCGCGATATGACCGGGGCTGTCGTTCAAAGCGGGTATGTACTCGTACTGCTTGCCGCCGGCGTGCAGGAAAATCTCCCGATTCTGTTCGGCGATTTCCTCGAGGGTCTCCAGGCAGTCCGCGGAAAAGCCGGGGCACACCACTTGCACGCGTTCGAGGCCGGCCTTGCCCCAGGCCTTCAGTGTGTGGTCGGTGTAGGGCTTCAGCCATTCCTCACGACCGAAGCGCGATTGGAAGGCGAGTTGCCAGTCCGCCGGATCCAGGCCCAGGCGTTCGGCCACCAGACGTGCCGTCGCATGGCACTGGCAGTGATAGGGGTCGCCGGCCAACAGATAGCGCTTGGGAATACCGTGAAAGGAGAACAGTAATTTGGCGCCGCCCGGATGCTGTTCCCGGTACTTGCGGATACTCGCGGCCAGGGCTTCGATATAGGCGGGGTGATCGTGATACTGAGTGGCGAAGCGCAGCTCCGGCAGCCAGCGCCAGCGCGCCAACTCGTTGCTGAGCGCGTCGAAAGTGGAGGCGGTGGTGGTGGCGGAATACTGCGGATACAACGGAAGCACCAGCAGCCGTTGTACGTTCGCCGCGCGCAACTCGGCCAGGGCATCGGCGATAGACGGGTTGCCGTAACGCATTCCCAGGCTGACATGCACGGGCCCGGGCAGGCGGTTCGACAGTTCCTGCTGCAGGGCCGCGCGCTGCCGCCGCGAGATCGTCAGCAGCGGCGAGCCTTCCTCGGTCCATACTGTTTGATAGGCACGGGCGGCACGACGCGGGCGTATGCGCAGAATGACGCCGTGCAGAATCAGCCACCAGAGCGGCCGCGGCATTTCGACTACGCGCGGGTCCCACAGGAATTCGCCCAGATAACGGCGCAGGGCCTCAGGTGTCGGGGCGTCCGGTGTGCCGAGATTGGTGACGAGCACGCCCAATGTCGCCTGGGTATCGTGCCGAAAGTCGGGTGTGCCAGTAAATCGGGTCATCGTCCTGTAGTCGCTGGGCCGGCAGTGGTTGCCAGGGCGAGTATACCGGAGTGCCGACTGTTCCGTGCAAGACCGCCGATGCGGTTTGTACAGCCATCTACAGGGCGATTAGGAGAATCCGGTGCGGGTCAGGCGGTATCGGTGTGCTGTTCGTAAGGATCCCGCGGTTCCGGATCCCGCAACAGATACTGGATCTTGATCACGCGGTCCATCTGCTTCTGAAATATGTCCAGGCAGGTGGGGTCGAAATGGCGGCCGCGCATGCGATCCATGAAACGATTGGCATCCTGCGGTGACCAGGGCTGCTTATAGGGCCGCGCCGACGTCAGTGCATCATAGACGTCCGCAATCGCCACGATACGGGCCGGTAGCGGAATTTCCTCGCCCTGCAATCCGTACGGGTAACCGCTGCCGTTGAAGCATTCGTGATGGGCCAGAGCGATCACTGCACCCATCTGCAGATACTGCGATGGACTGTCCTTGAGGATCTCATAGCCGATCAGCGTATGTTGCTTCATGATCTCAAACTCATTCGGCGGCAATCGGCTGGGTTTCAGTAGAATATCGTCGGGGATGCCGATCTTGCCGATGTCGTGCATGGGTGCGGCGAGTTCGATGACGTCGCATTCTTCCTTGGTCAGGCCGAGTCCTTCCGCGATCAGACGGGCGTACTTGGCCATGCGGATGACGTGATTACCGGTGATCTCGTCGCGGTACTCGCCGCATTTCGCGAGCCGCAGCAGGGTTTCCTGCTCCCGCACTCGAATCGCGCCGACGGCTTCACTGACCTGTTTTTCCAGCCAGCGGGCCCGGTCCTGAATGATGCGGTGCTGTTCGTACTGGGTGAGCAGATTGCGGCAGCGGACGCGGCACTCGACGTGATCGACCGGACGGAGAAGCGAATCTGTCGCGCCGGCCTCCAACGCCGCATAGCGTTCATCGCGTTGATCCTGACTGGCGACGATCACCACCGGCAGGTGCTCGCAGCCGGGGAGTACCCGCAGGTTGCGCACGAATTCCGTGCCGTTCAATTCGGGTATGTCATAGTCGACGAGAATCAGATCCGCCGCATGCCAGCGTAGCCAGCGCAGGGCGTCATGGGGTGAGGCGAAGGCCTCGACTTGGATTTGTTGTTAAAAGCTGTGTGCGAGTTCCGCGAGCAGTTGCCGGCTCGAGAACTGGTCATCAATGACTAACACGGTCGCCATGTGGTCCCCACATTCCTAAGAGTTTGTTGCTCCTGGTCCGACAGGTCCATTGGCGGACGAAAATGCTCTCGACTTCCGTGTCGTAGCTTCCCATCCTTGGGCTGGATTACCGTTTTTAGTGTTAACTGATTGTTGTATCTGTTGTTTTGCGGCGCAGTGCCACGCAAGACAGAGTATCGGCCTGTTGCCTGTGAACTTAAATCGCTGATTTGGCTGCCTTGTTCAGGCTAGAATGGCACGCTGAACAGGAGAGCGAAAGTATGGCTGATGGGGAATCGAAAGGGGCTGGACGGCAGTCACTGCCGCGGGTGTTCGCCAACGTGCTGGCAAGCATGTTCGGG
>JBFEJM010000016.1:0-13610 GCA_041553175.1 Gammaproteobacteria bacterium
CGAGATCGGCCGCAACACCTGAATGAACGGGTTCAGCGCCCGATGCATCAGCGGCGACATGCCGATCAGGAAGCCGATCGGCAACGCCACCAGCGCCGCAAGCGCGAACCCGGTCAGCACGCGGTAGAGCGAGTAACCCAACTGAATGCCGATACCTTTATCATAGGGGCAGACATCGTAGAACGGATCACTCAACTGCTCCACCGCGAGACTGATAACGTCCGATGGCGGCGGCACGCGCGCCTCCTCGGACGCACCGCCCATCAACAGTTCATACTCGGACAAGGGTTCGGTGCTGACCGGTGCGTAGTTGAAGCCTTCCCACAAACCCAGGAAGAGTCCCAACAGTACGATCGACAGCAACGCCGCACGTAATTGCATTGACTTGAGCATTATGATTTCCGGATTGCGAAACTCTGAATGTATTCTTCGGGCTTGGTGTAATCGAACGTCTTGCCCATGATGCTGTAGTTCTCATAGGTCTTGGTTGGCGGTTCATAACCAAGCTCTTTCATGATCTTGGATGCATCGGACGCAAGGTAGACCTGTTCGGCTATACCTTTGTAATCCACGTCACCCTCGATATAACCCCAACGCTTCATCTGGGTGAGAATCCACACGCCCATCGAGTGCCAGGGGAAGGGATCGAAGTCGATACGGTCAGGTACGTCCTGCACGCCACCCAGGCCATCCGCATAGCGCCCGGTCAACACCTGGGCGATAACGGCCTCGGGCTGATTGAGATAGTTTTTGGGTGCAATCGCCGCGGCGATCTCTTTGCGGTTTTCCTGTTTGGCTGAATAGTGCGTCGCATCGATGATCGACCGCAGCAATGCACCGTAGGTATTCGGATTCTGGACCGCGAACTCCTGACTGCAGGCGAAGGCGCAGCAGGGATGCCCTTCCCAGATCTCTTTGGTCAGGATATGAATGAAGCCGACCTTCTCCCACACGGCACGCTGATTGAACGGGTCCGGTGACAGATAACCATCGAGATTGCCGGCACGCAGGTTGGCAACCATTTCCGGCGGCGGCACGACGCGGATCTGAATGTCCTTGTCGGGATCGAGACCGTGTTCGGCCACGTAGTAACGCAGCAGGAAATTGTGCATGGAATATTCGAACGGCACGCCGAACTTGAAGCCCTTCCAGTCTTTCGGATCGCGCTTGTCCTTGTGATCGACATGCAGGACGATGGCCTGGCCGTTGATGTTCTCGACTGCCGGCATGATATAGGGCGTGGCACTGGAGCCGGCACCCATGGTCATGGCCAGCGGCATCGGCGTCAGCATATGGGAGGCGTCGTACTCCTTGGCCAGTGATTTGTCGCGCGCAACGGCCCAGCCCGCGGTCTTTATGACTTCGACATCGAGGCCGTATTTCGAATAGAAGCCCAACGGATGCGCCATGATGATCGGCGTGGCGCAGGTGATCGGGACGAAACCGACCTTGAGCTTGGTCTTCTCCAGCTTGCCCATGGAATCTTTCAGCGCGGCCTTGGCGGCCTCCATGGGAAATACGCTCGCCAGCAGGGCCGCCATCGTGCTGCCGCCGACCAGCCCGAGAAAGGAGCGGCGGCTCAATTCGTTCTGCCCGAACACCGAGCGCACCACGGCATTTTCGATCGCCCGGTCCATGATGTCTTCCGGAGATCCCAGCGCATCCGCACTTTTCTCTTCAGCGGCCTGCGGCTGCCCCGGCGTCGACGCAAAGACGGCCTTCTCGATCGCCTCCTGTCCCGCGGCTGTATCTTTCGAACTCCCGCCGCTCACGGTTTTATGTTGCGAAGCACACAAAGGGCATTCACAGCTGGCTTCGTGCAGCAGACTCTTTTCCGGATTGAAGGGGTCGTTGAGACTCTTGAATGTCATGCGGGCTTCTCCAATGTATCAATGCAGGGCATGAAGGCGTTGTCTGCACCGGATCAGTGCCTGGTTCCACTCGAATGTGGAGCAAGCTATTGATCGGGACAGTCATCAGGTCAATCTGCCTGCTGTCATTGCAGGGCTTGTGCCATCGAACGAATCATCGGATAAGCATCTGAAATAGCAGACTCAATCACCTATCCATGGCACACAGGTGTGACTACGCTTTCTCGTAGAAGCATGAGTTTTCGTAGTTTCGACTACGATCTTTCGTGATTTGGTACGGTTCTTGTTAGACCATCAGGCACGCGCTGCACCGAACCTGAGGAGAAACCACGTGAGTGATCGCACACAACAGATCTTCGCCCATCACAGCGAGGCGATTCTGCTGGTTGATCCGTACCGCGATCAGATTCTCGAGGCCAATCCCGCAGCCCAGGACCTGCTGGGGTATTCCGCGGAGGAGCTGCGAAGGCTGCCGGCCAGCCGCCCCTTTCTCTCCGACTTCGCCCGCATGCTGATACTGAGTCAGGCCGCACTGCACCAGGGCAAGGCCTGGAGCAACGAGATCCGCGCCGAAACACACGACGGCGCCAGCCTGCAATTGGAAATCTCCGCCAGCGCGTTCAGCGAGGACCAACGTGAGTTGCTGGTCCTGTCGTTACGGGAAGTCGCCAAACTGGATGAGCTGCGGCATTTGGCCGAGGCCGACTCCCTGCACCGGCATGGACTGGCGCAGTGGAAAACCATTGAATCGGTATTCCGCGAGTTCGAGCGCGAGAACCAACTCATCCTGCGCGCCGCCGGCGAGGGTATCTATGGCGTCGATGCCAAGGGTCGAACCACCTTCGTCAATCCGGCCGCTGAACGCATGCTGGGCTGGAAGGCCGTCGATCTGATCAACAAGGACATTCACAGCACCATCCACCATACGCGCGATGACGGCAGTCCCTACCCCGGATGTGAATGTCACATCTATGCCTCGTTCAAGGACGGCAAAGTGCATCATGTGGATGACGAGATATTCTGGCGCAAGGACGGCACGCATATCGCAGTCGAATACACCAGCACGCCGATTCTCGATCAGGGCCGGCTGGTCGGCGCGGTCGTGATCTTTCGGGATGTCACTGAACGCCGCCAGGCTGAAGCCAGGCTACGGGCCGCACTCGACGAGGTGCAGGCGCTGAAACAACGCCTGGAGCTGGAAAACGCCTATCTGCAGGAAGAGTATCGCGCCGAACACAACTACAAGGAGATCGTCGGTCACAGCACGGCCATTCGCCGCACCATTCAGCAGATCGATCTGGTGGCGCCGACGGAAGCGAATGTATTGATCACCGGTGAGTCGGGCACCGGCAAAGAACTCATCGCCCGCGCGATCCATGACAGCAGCACCCGTCACGACCGCCCCCTGATCAGAGTGAACTGCGCATCCATTCCACGCGAATTATTTGAAAGCGAGTTCTTCGGTCATGTCAAAGGCGCCTTCACCGGTGCAACAAGTGATCGGGCCGGTCGTTTCGAACTTGCAGACAGCGGCACACTGTTTCTGGATGAGGTCGGCGAAATCCCGCTGGAACTGCAGAGCAAGCTGTTACGGGTTCTGCAGGAACAGCAGTTCGAACGCGTCGGCGACTCACGCACACGCCGGGTCGATGTGCGAATCATCGCGGCGACCAATCGCGACCTGAAACAGGCCGTGAGCCGGAACGAGTTTCGCGAAGATCTCTATTTTCGTCTCAATGTGTTCCCGATCGAATCGGCACCGCTGCGAGAGCGCCCCGAAGACATCCCCATACTCGCCGCTCATTTCCTGCAACGCGCGTGCAAACGGGCCGGCCGCGCCGAGCTGCACTTCAGCGTCGGCGATATCCATCGAATACAGGCTTATCCCTGGCCGGGCAATATTCGCGAACTTATCAACGTGATCGAACGCAGTGTGATACTGACGCGCAATGACCGGCTTTCGATCGACCTTCCCGAGGTAGAGGCGCCGGCGCGGGCAATCAGCGCGACAGACGGCAAAACAGGTCCATCGAATACTGTCGTGATGACAGAACAGGAGCGGCGCCGCAGTGAACGAAACAACATCATGGCGGCACTCAAGGCATCCAAAGGGAAGGTGTTCGGCATCGATGGCGCCGCCGCATTACTGGGAGTAAAGCCCACGACGCTCAGTTCCCGCATCAAGCGTTACTCCATCGACCTGTATCAATACAAGGCGGACGCTGTCGACAGGCGACAGGCCGTGGCGCCCGGTCACGACTGACTACAGGTGATGCAGCCAGGGTCGTAAACGGTTGAATGATCCAAACGAAGAGTCCCGGCGCGAGGTCAGAATCCGCTTTGTTGCCCGGAAACCGATCGCAATGGCGTCGCACTTTGTGATGAAGGTCGCAAACCCGCACGATCACCGACCTGAAATACCGTGATTTTCATCTTCATTTCAGCTTCAGACGGCATCCTTGTCGCACCTAAACTACACATGAGGATGTTGTAATGAATCGGAATCCACTGACCCTTCGTATTTTGACTGTCGCCGCTGCGCTCACCGCCTCGTCGCTGGCCTTCGCCGACCACAACAGCCCCTGGGGCGAGGACTGGGCGACTGACGCCATGGATGTGCATGATGCACGGTTTGATTCGCTGATGGACGACTCCATTTCCGGCAATGAGTTTCTGGCAGACTCCCTGCTGGACACCGGCCCGAGCTTCGACACCCTGCCCGGCATGGGTGGCGGCATGATGGACGTGTCGTCGGGTGGCGCCGGCGGTGGCCGCAGATAAGGCGGAACCGGGCCGGCAAGATCAGGGGTGGAACGGACGTTCCACCCCTTTTTTAATGCCGGCTGATTATTATTGATTCTTCCCATGCTCATGTGCCCGGCCGGTTCGCTATACTACGCTTCCTGATTGGGCATCGACCCGGAAACACATCATGTACGCTGCGGCATTCACCTTGGGAACCGGATTGCACCTGGCATGGCGCCTGATGCTTGGGTTGCTGCTGGTCGCCTCGATCGGCAGCGTCTCGCCTGCCCATGCACAGACGGCGAATGAAACGCAGGCGAAGCTCGAGGCCTTCGGCAACTACCTCGACAGCGTTGAACAGCAACTGGCGTCCGCCGACTATCGGGAAGACGATCTCAAGGCCTGGATCGACAAAATCACCTCCGACCGCATTGCGGTCAACGACTGCGTCAGTGCAGCCGAGAAATCGATCCTCCGCCTGAAGGCCGATCAGAGCAGCCTGGGCGAGGTCGTGGCTGGTGAAGCGCCCGATGTCGTGCGCAAACGCAAAACCGTCGAGAAAGACATCGCGGATCAGGAACGTCATCTGTCGGAGTGCCGCGTTCTGTTGCTGCGCGCCGACGAACTGACCGAACAGGCCCGCAGCATTTCCAAAGATGTGCTGGCCCAACGCCTGTTCGCGCAAGGCCCGAGCCTGCTGGTACTGTTTCTGGACAACTGGGCCATTGCCCCGGATGTGGGCATCGCCAGTCTGGAGTTCATCCAGGAACACGCCGGACTGGAGAACCTGTCCACCGGTCAATGGGTCTGGTTTCTGGTGCTGGTGCTGGTTGCGTTCTTTCTCGGCCTCGCAGTCCGCACTCGAGGCCGGCGGGGGGCATCGCCCGCTGCACCTGATTCGACTGCGACAGCGGATGGCAGCGGCGGTTATGGCGCCTCCCTGCTGGATGCATTCCTGCATTACGCGCCGCGCCTGTTCGCGACGACCACAGCGGCACTCTATGTCTACGCATTGACACATGAAATTCGACCGGTGCCGTTTATCAATGTGATGTTGTACGGCATGCCGGCCTACCTGCTCGCCTTCGTCCTGATCCGCTTCCTGCTCAACCCGAACCGGCGCTACATCAAGGCGCTTCCCATCAGTGACGAGTTCGGGCGCAGAATGGCGCGCCGGCTGCGTATCCTGGCGCTGCTCGGTTACATCGGCTATCTGCTGTTTTCAACCCTGCTGGCGCAACACATCCCCGACGAGACCTACCTGCTGGTGCGGGGCATTTTCGCCGCACTGCTGTTCATCAATATCGCCTGGGCCCTGTGGCTGGTCGCGCGCCTGCGTGAGCAGGATGAATTCCGCTGGGTCGGCTATCTGATCGCGCTGGTTCTGATCGTCAGCCTCGGCGCCGAATGGGCCGGCTACCGCAACCTGGCCTTGTCCGTCGTGCGTGTCATCGGCGGCTCGCTGGTGGCGTTCGCCACCACTATTCTGCTGGTGCGGGTGTTCACCGAAATCTACGACGCCCTGGAGAAGAGTGAAGGCACCTGGTCCAGCCGACTGCGCAGACTGATCGGCGTTGCGGACGGTCAGCACGTGCCCGGCCTGACCGGAATACGCCTCGCCTCCTATCTGATGTTATGGATTATGTTCGGCTATGCGATGCTGCGCATCTGGCATGTGCCGGCGAGCACTGTGCAACAGATCGAGACCACGCTGTCCGATGGTTTCCAGCTGGGTGAATTCCAATTGGTACCGTTGCGGCTGCTGCTGGCGATCGCCTTGTTCGCGTTGCTGGTCACGGCGGCACGCTGGGCTCAGACCCGGCTGGAACGGCACTGGCTGCGCTATGCACGCATCGATCATGGCGCGCGCGAGGCCATCGTCACTATCACCGGTTATGTGCTGATTGTCATATCCGCACTGATCGGTCTGAGCATCGCCGGGTTCGAGTTCCGTAATCTGGCCATCATCGCCGGTGCGCTCTCCGTCGGCATCGGTTTCGGGCTGCAGAACATCGTCAACAATTTCGTATCGGGTCTGATCCTGTTGTTCGAACGGCCGGTCAAGACCGGCGACTGGATTGTCGTCGGCAGTACGGAAGGTTACGTCAAACGTATTCGTATCCGCTCCACGCAAATACAGACCTTTGACCGTGCCGATGTGATCGTGCCCAACTCCGAACTGATTTCGCAGCAGGTCACCAACTGGATGCTGTACGACACCCAGGGCCGGGCGCGTGTTCCGGTCGGTGTCGCCTATGGCAGCGATACGCAGAAGGTGAAGGCCGTGCTGGAGAAGCTCGCGCAGGATCATCCCAGCGTGATCACCGATGACAGTTACCCGCAACCCAAAGTACTGTTCCTCGGCTTCGGTGACAGCTCGCTCAACTTCGAACTGCGCTGCTTTATACGCAATATCGACAACCGTCTGCAGGTGGTGAGCGATCTGAACTTCGCCATCGATGCCGCATTCCGCGCCGAAGGCATCGAAATTCCGTTCCCGCAACGCGACCTGCATCTGCGCAGCATGCCGCCGGGTTATCGTCCGGCGGATGGCGACGGTTAACCGGCCGCCCGCACTCGACTGCCCTGCAGCCACGCCTGAATATCACCCATGTCGTTGGCCACAATATTCAGCGCCTCGATTTCCTGCTGCGCTATATCGTCGTAGCCGAGCTGCACATACTCGGCGAGTATCTGCTGGTAGTGTTCGCTTAGAACGCGATTGGCGGGATCAAGTCCGGTCACCAGCCCCAGACCGGTCGGCTTGGTCGCGATATTGATGAGCGCCAGATCCGGCCGGTACTTCTTCAGGCACAAAATCAACTTCCAGATGTCGCCGCTCCAGAAATTGGTGCGGCGCTGGCGGGCCGATGTCATGGCGTCGAGGGGAATACAGTCATGGATTGCCACCACCGTACCTGCGTCTGAATATGCCTCGATGTTGATGAAGTCGCGCAGGGCCGCCTCGAACACATGCTCGCCATCGATAAAGGCGAAGGCGAGCGGCTGTCCGCCCAGCAGTTCACGCAGGTCGTGCTGCTGAAAAAAGCTGTCGCTGGTCTGCGAATAAATATCGCAGCGCGGCGGCAACGCCTGTTCGATACGCGGCGCCGGATCGATTCCGATGCAGCGGGTAGCCGGTTCGGCCAGTGCCATCGACTGTCCGGTCTCGACACCGATCTCGATATAGGTGGCGGGCTGCAGCCACTGATGCAATGTGCGCAGCACGCTGGTGTAGCGTTCGCCGGGAAATTTGATTTCCGCCAGTGACAGATGGGCCTTGAGGTAATCGGGCTGCAGCGCGAGCACGCGCCGAAGCGTCGCGACGGCCTGTTTCGGCTGACCGCTTTTGCGCTGGGCCAGACCCAGATCGTAAAGGGCATCGGCGCTATCGGGGTTGGCGGCAACCGCCTGCGTCAGCCAGCGCACCGCGTCGGCGTGCTGTCCGGCCTGTATCAGCGACTGGCCCAGCAACTGCAGCACATCGAAATGATCCGGCACCCACTGCAGAATCTCGCGGTAACCGGCCTGCGCATCGACGTGGCGCTGTTGCTGGTGCGCTGTCACGGCCTGGCGGAAGATCTTCGCCAGGCGGTTCCCGTTCATCTGTGCGGCCATGCCGGCTCCTTGCTCAAACTGCCTGAATTCGCGACGCCGAAATTCTGACTAACGGGCGTCATACAGGCATCGGAGCAAGGATCACGCCAGCGCGTGGCGCCGACCATTCAAATCTGGATCAGGTTAGGGATTTGAGCGGTTCAAGGAATACAACGGGTTGACCGGTGCGCTATCCGTGGCGCCGATCCGAGAGATACACCAGATTTGTCGCCGACGCCCGGCGCGACTCGTCCGGAATCAGGGATCGCGCCACCACCCTCGGCGGCAGCGCGCGCGGCGAGGTCCCGGCCTGCACCACCTCCCGCTCGCAGGACATGCAGATCGCCCCAAAGAAAAGGGTCAGTCCGGCCCCACCCAACGCGGCGCCGGCAAGTGTCGCACCCACGCCGGCGACCACTAATGCGTCAGCCGTGAGCAATACACCCAGTATCTGGCCACCGAAGCCGCCGCCCAGCGCACCGGCTATGGCGTCACCCGCCAGACCGAGACTGAAGCGCCGGAACAACAGCCCAGCGGCAACACCCAGCACCAGACCGACCACCAGACTGCTCAACCAATTCAGCAAGTACGCATCCATAAGACTGTCCTTTCGCGGCCACAATGAGGGCTCGGCGTAAGACTAGCGTCTCCAAAGGGATGCGGCAGCCGAAGAGGGTAAACTCTATGTGAAATCTGTCGGCGCCGGCGCTACTGCAGGCCGCCCGTCGAGTCACCAACCGCCTGGAGTGAAGGGGAATGTGACGCCTTTTCGTCGGGCAGGAGGGTGAATTCGAGCCGGTTGTTGCTTATCGCCACTCGATTCCAGTCGCCGGCCGTCAGCGCCGCCGTCAGCGGCGGATACAGATTTCTCGGTCGGTCGACACCCGTATCGACCACCTGAATTCTGATTCTGCTGCCGCGCGGAACCAGTTCGTTGTTGAGCAGCTGTTCGAGCACACGCGTATTGGCCCCGTCCCAATCAACCGGGTTGTCGATGACCGTGCAGCTGCCAAACGACGTATCGTCACGCGGTTTCATGTAGATGCCATTGACGTTCATCAGGCAGAAGCGCCCATGGTGGCGATTGATTCGCAGCGTGCCCGCAAAACCCAGCTCATCGAGTCGCGCCAGCAAACCGCGCATGGCATCGAGCTGTGCCTCGTCGATCGGCTGTTGTCCATAGTCCAGGGTACTGCGCTCGCTGATCGCCCAGGCCACGGTATCGAGCAATTGCCGGCGTTCGCGCTCCGCCTGTGACTGCTGCCGGTCAAACGACGCCTGCATCGCCTGATATTTCTGTCCCAGCACGCCCTGGCTCTGTACATTCCGCTCCACGGTCGACTGCAGACTTTCCTGCCGTGCCAGCAATCTCGTATAACGCTGCTCCAGCTGATCCTTCTCGGTCTCGGCATTCAGATACAGTTTGAACAGCACCACGGCAGGCAATACGATCACAATACCCAGCAGCGCCAACCGCATCAGGCCCGACATGTGTCTCTGACGTTTCCCCACACCCGCGCCATTGGCTGCCTGGAGCTCAGTCATCACGGTACGCGTTGCGCGCTCGCACTCCTCGCCGATATCCTTGCGCAGTGTCGACCGCTGACGTTCGAGCAACTGCTTCAGCGCGGATTGAATGGCGTCCGCCTCGGCCAACTCGACGGTTTCCAGCATGCGCTCCCGCACTGAACTGCCGGCATCCGTATCATCAATCTCGACGACCGCCGAAGCATTGTCTTCGCTGACCGCGTCATTGGCACTTTGTTCGCCGTGTGGGATATGCGCA
Organism: Gammaproteobacteria bacterium; assembly: GCA_041553175.1. GTDB lineage: Bacteria > Pseudomonadota > Gammaproteobacteria > Thiohalobacterales > Thiohalobacteraceae > JAHJQQ01. Next base: position 10,000 of record JBFEJM010000016.1, read on the forward strand.
TGACTCAATGATTCAAGCACCTTGGCCACATCCACCGGCTGCACCTGTTTCGGCAGACAACCCGCCGCACCCAGGGCGCGCGCCTGGCCGACATAGACCTCACCCTCTTTTGAGGTGTACATCATGATGGGAATGGTGGCTGTTTCCGGATTCTGTTTGATGGCACGCATGGCCTGGAATCCATCCATGCCGGGCATGACATGGTCGAGAAAAATCACGTCCGGTCTGGTTTCGAGCAGGTACTCCAGTGCATCTTCGGCGCTTTCCGTGGTATCCACGGCGACACCCTGCTTTTTCAGAATGTCCGCCAACACCGTACGCGCGACTTTGGAGTCATCGACGACCAGCGCTCGCTTGATTTTCATGAGCCATCATCCTTGTACGTAAAGACTGTCATCCAGACAGCGGGGTTGCGGCGGTGCGGCGAAATACCACCGCCCCACCCGCTTCACTTTTACATGCACGCTTTATACCGCCGCCACGGTTGCCGGGGCAAGGGGCACTGCCGGACCGGCACCCCGGGTCGACTGCAGGATAACCGGCCCGCCACACTTGAATGCGGGCGCGCCGTCCACGGCATAGTCCCGAGTCAGACCGTGTTTGGTCAGATTGATAGTATGCGTGGCCAGATAACGGCACTCAACTTTATTGCGCGAGCACTTCAATAAACACATCGCAATGTCGAAAGCCACCGACAGAGGTGTAAAGGGCGTGACCCCAAGCACCTACCGGCGCCGGGCACAGGAACGAATCGTTCATACCCGCAACGCATAGCCGCTCTCCTTCACGCAGCTTGAACTCCGCCGGCCTTGGCGTACCATGTAGTTGCACAGGGAACCACGCGCCCGACCGGAACGGGCGCGCTACAACAAGGAGGGCAACGTATGTCGGACACACCCGTCACCCGTCGCGATTCACTCGATTTCCGCGATAAGATCTATCAGCCCGCCCTCATCGCACTGCCACCGAAACTGATCCCCGTTAAGAAATGCATCGTTATCCGTGATCAGGGTCTCGATGGCGCCTGCACGGGTTTCGGTCTGGCCGCGATGATCGATTACATCAATCGGACACAGGGCATCCGCGAAACCGTGAGTGCGCGTATGCTGTATGAAATGGCCAAGCGCCACGATCATTGGCCGGGTGACAACTACGAAGGATCGAGCGCGCGTGGCGCCATGAAGGGCTGGCACAAGGGCGGCGTGTGCCCGGAATCCCTCTGGCGTTATGATCAGAAAAAACCCGGCAGCCTCAACAAGGAACGCCAGCAGGCGGCACTGAAGTTTCCGCTCGGCGCCTATTACCGTGTGCTGCCGCGCCGTTCCGACATCCACACCGCACTCAACGAGACCGGCGCGATCTATGTGTCGGCCGAGACCCATGCCGGCTGGTCACTGGGCAAACGCGACAAGGGCGTCATCAGCTACCGGCCCGGCGTGGAAAAACAGGGCGGCCATGCCTTCGCGATCATCGGTTACACCGATCAGGGTTTCATCATCCAGAACTCCTGGGGTACGAAATGGGGTGGCCTTAAAATCGGCCGCACCCTCTTTCCGGGATGTGCGCTCTGGACCTACGAGGACTTCGAGGCGAATGCCTGGGATATCTGGGTGGCGCGACTGGCCCTGCCGATCGGCCAACCCAGCGCACTTGACCGCGGCGGATACGACAGCGTCGGCGGCCGATCGAAAAAACGCGCAAAGGCGCCGCCCCGCCACGAGATCAGCGAACACTATATTCACATCGACGACGGCCAGTTCGATCCCTTCGGCGACTATCCCTCTCTTGAAACGGAAGTGAAAGGCAGTATCGAACGCGCCGTCGGCACGGGTGGCAACAGCTCACCCGCGCATATCGTTCTCTATGCTCATGGCGGGCTCAATGACGTAAAGGGTTCGGCCTCGCGCGTCAGCGCCTGGCGCGAGGTGTTTGCGGCCAACCGAATACACGAACTGCATCTGATCTGGGAAACCGGCTTGATGGAGGAACTGCGCGACGTCCTGCTCGGTAAACAGGACTTCACCAAGGAACGCGCCGGCGCCAGCGTCGGCGACTGGTGGGACAAGATTATCGAGCGTGCCACTCACCCGCTGGGTCATCCCTTGTGGAAGGAAATGCAGGCCGACGCGGTCCGCGCCTTCGTCGCCAAGAATACCGCGGCTGGCCAGAAGGACGACGGCGCCGGCACCAAGACCCTGCGCTTTCTGATCGATGCGCTGGCCAGGCTGCCGGCCGCCAAACAGCCGCGACTGCATCTGGTCGGGCACAGCGCAGGCTCGATTCTGTTCGCTCACTTGGTCGAACGCTGGACACAGCTGCAGGGGCCGGCGTTCGAGAACCTGATCCTGTTCGCGCCGGCCTGCACCACCGATCTGTTCAATACCATGTATTACCCGGCACTGAAGAATGATGTCATCGAAAAACTGCATCACTTCCACCTGGACGATCAGACCGAACATGACGACAACGTTGCCAAGATCTACCGCAAATCACTGCTCTATCTGGTCTCCCGCTCCTATCAGCAGCGCAACACCGTCGTGCCGATTATGGGCATGGCGAAATACCTGGCTGAGCTGAAGAAGACCGGCATCGCCAGCAGGATCAAGCACTACAACACCGCCGACCACCGCGACATGACGACCTCGACCTCGCATGGCGGTTTCGATAACGACCTGATCACCATGAACACCATGCTCAAACTGGTGCTCGGAAAAAAACCGCCCACGCCGTTCATGGCGAAGCATATGAAGGATTATTGACGGCGGGTTGGCGCCCGGTCCTGGTATAGTGACCGCCATGACAACCAGCGCCCCCGTCTATGCCGAGCTCGGTCCGGATCTCATCCTCAATGCGATCGACAGCAAGGGCTATGTGACCAACGGCCATCTGCTGGCATTGAACAGCTACGAGAACCGCGTCTACCAGATCGGTCTGGAGGATCGCGGTTATCTGGTGGCGAAGTTCTACCGGCCGCAGCGCTGGGACAATGACGCCATCCTGGAGGAACACGCCTTCACGCTGGAACTGGCCGAGGCGGAGATACCCGTCGTCGCACCCCTGCTCGATGACAACGGCAATACGCTGTTCGAATACGAGGGTTTCCGTTTCGCGCTTTATCCGCGTCGCGGCGGACGCTGGCCGGATCTGGACAATCCCGACAACCTGGAATGGCTCGGGCGCTTTCTCGGCCGCATCCATGCCGTCGGTGCGGTGAAACCCTTTCAGCATCGGCCGCTGCTCGACATCGACAGCTTCGGCACCCAGTCGTATCAGTACATCATGCAGCGAGGCATCATTCCCGGGCATATCGAGCTGGCCTACCGCACGCTGGCCGAGGACCTGCTCAAACAGGTCTTCACCGCCTTTGAACGGGCCGGCGCGGTCGACAACATCCGCCTGCACGGCGACTGTCATCCGGGCAATATCCTGTGGACGGATGACGGCCCGCACTTCGTCGATCTGGACGACTGCCGCACCGGCCCGGCGGTGCAGGATCTGTGGATGCTGCTGTCGGGCGATCATCGGGAGATGAGTCTGCAACTGTCCGAGATCGTCGCCGGCTACGAATTGTTCGCCGACTTCAATCGGCGCGAACTGCATCTGATCGAGGC
>JBFEJM010000017.1:0-13382 GCA_041553175.1 Gammaproteobacteria bacterium
ACCCGGGTTCTCACCACGGCCACCCTGCACCACAAAATTAATAAGGCCCCACGCGGGGGCCTTATTAATTTGGCGGAGAAGGTGGGATTCGAACCCACGGAGGGTTACCCCTCAACGGTTTTCAAGACCGCCGCTTTCGACCACTCAGCCACCTCTCCAAGCGCGCATAAGATACCTGATTTTTTTGATTTTGTCCTCAGCATCAGCCGGTTCTGGCAGCTTGTGGTTTGGTTGGGACATGGTATGCTGAACTTCATTCACACACCGCGGTCCAACCGCAGTGACGAAACACCTTTAACCGGAGGTTTAGTGCCCATGAATCAATTTGATCGTGTTCTGACATCAAGCCAGGATGCAGTCATTCCGACCAACAAGGTGCTCCGCAACACCTACACCCTGTTGTCCATCACGCTGCTGTTCAGCGCCGCCATGGCGGCGGTGGGTATGGCTATCGGCATTTCCCCGACTGTGGGAATGATCGCGTCCCTGGGTGCGATCGGTCTGCTGTGGCTGGTACTGCCCCGCACCGAGAACTCCGCCGCGGGTATCGCCGTGGTCTTCGCGTTCACCGGCCTGCTGGGTCTGGGACTGGGACCGATGCTGAGTCATTACCTCGCCTTCCCGGGAGGCGGCAGACTGGTCGCAACGGCTATGGGCGGTACCGGCGCGATCTTCCTCGGCCTGTCCGGTTATGTCCTGACCACCCGCCGCGACTTCAGCTTCATGGGCGGATTCCTGTTCGTGGGTCTGGCCGTGGCCCTGGTCGCGATGATCGCGAATATCTTCCTGGAGATTCCGGCCCTGTCGCTGGCGCTGTCGTCGATCATCGTCCTTCTGATGAGCGGCATGATCCTGTTCGATACCAGCCGCATTATCAACGGCGGTGAGACAAACTATATTCGGGCGACGGTTTCGCTGTTCCTGGATATCTACAATCTGTTTGTGCATCTGCTCCATCTGCTGACGGCGTTTGCCGGCGACGATTGAAGCAGGATGCTGATCAAACGGGCCATAGTGTTCTATGGCCCGTTTTTTATGGGCGCTGAACGCGGTCGATTATGGACCTGTGGCTGAAAATCACACTGGCGGTCGTACTGGGCATTATGGTGATTCGCCTGTGGCCCGCCGCCACCCACATGCTCAAACACGGCCCCAAGGGGTCTTCCGATGACTGGCGCGCGGCGCTGCTGCCGATCGCCGCTGTCGTCGGGTTTATCGTCCTGCTGATACTCATGGTTCGCAACTGACGCGGTATCAGACAGCCTGCGCGCTGGTCACCTCGATACTGGCAAAGCTTTCCTTCAGCCACCGATAGGCCAGATGACTGGCCCATTTCGTAATGGCCTCCGGCATCTCACTCTTCTGAAACGAACTCACCACCAGCACCAGCTTGACGCTGTCGGGTGTGTAGTGTTCGACCAGTTTCCGGTAGGCGTTGGGCTGATTGGGACGCACAGCGGGCAGTGTGTAGACCTGCGCCTGAACGGACTGAAAACTCAGACTCGAGAAAACCGGCCGCAGTTTGCGCTGTACTTCGTCGCGTGCCGCGTTGCAGACAAACCAGGCGATATTGTCGGCCGCGTCCAGTAACGCCTGTTCCACGCCACCTGCCTCCTTGAAGAACTCCAGCGCCGGGTAATAGCCCAGGTGCTGGGCCTGGACCTGCCGCTGGATCTGCTCCGCCAGTGCCTCACCAACAACGACCGGCGAGGCAGGCAGATGCCGCTCGAAGACATGTTCCGGCAGACGCACGACCAGAGTGAGGAGTACTTTGTTGAGGTGGAGACTCACAGGCAGGCTTAACGAAGGCCGCGCAACAGTGCCATTTCATGCAACAACGGCTGCGTCACCGGCTCAAGTTTACGCCGCATGACGGTACCGATCGCATCGGTACGGGCGAAGACCGGGGCCACCAGGCGCTCACCCACTGCGGACAGAATCAGTCCCGCGCGCAGCAGCGGACGCAGCTCCGGTACTGCTGTCAGCAGCTGCGACAGTTCCGTATCCTCATCGGCATTCGCGCGACAACGATCATCCGCCTGGGCCAGGATTTCTTCGATGGACTGACTGCGCGGACCCGCTATGCTCACGGACAGGAAATAACGCTGTATCGCTTCCAGCAGCGCCACCACCACCTCCTGATTATTGGGTTTGCGCAACACCGTCTCCGCCGTTGCGAGAAAGGCCTGTCCGGGGGCATCCAGCACCCGCGCCAGCAGCCGGGCATAGCGGTTACCGGCGGTCGCCATCGCGGACAAGGGCGTCCCGTATTCGGACCAGGCGGCGTGTGCCTCGGCGGCGTCCGGCAGATCGTCCGGGCAGGCCAGCAGGAAACCGACGAAATAGGTGTTTCTGGAGCGCCCCTTGGTCCAGATCTTGTCCCGCGCCTCGGCACTGATCAGTCCAGGCTGGAGAATCAGCCGCACGCTTTCGATCATCGCCTGATGGTCTTCTTCGAAGGGCAGATAGTCGATGAGGTACTGCGCCAGCACCGGCCCCATATCACCCTTGGATACGCAGTCGCGGGTCAGCATTTCGCGCGCATTATCCGCTGTCGGCATCGCCCACCAGGCGCGCCGGGCGATTTCGTTGGTCAGTCCCGGGGCATGCACCACCGCGACCACGGCCTCGGGTTCGCCCAGCAGCAGTAATTTTTCCAGGCTGTCGTCACGCGCCTGTCCCATGCGGGTCCAGCGTTTCAGATAAATGGGATAACCGCCGGGAGAGCCCAGCACGTGACTGGACAGCAGTTCGCGCACCCGCTTGATATAGGGTTCGTCGCGGCAATTGGGGTTCAAGCGGACGGTCGACTCGCCCTGGGTGGAATAGCCGTGCACGGCCATGGCCGATTCGTCGATGCGAATGGCATGCAGTTCGCTCGCCAGCAGGACGTTCAGCCTGAGGGAGTCTTCGGCGGACAGTTCCATATTCACGGTCTGATCGCGTATTCCGTCTCAGCGATCGAAACCGGCCAGCGCATACAGCCGCTTGGCCTCGTCCAGATCCTGCTCCACACCATTACCCTGCTCGTACATCATCGCCAGCGTGGTCATTGAGCCGACCAGCCCCTGATCCGCCGCCAGGCGGAACCAGCGCGCCGCCTCGGCGCCGTCTTTGGGCACGCACTCACCTTCCAGATACATGAAGCCAAGCCCATGCTGGGCCAGGGCATGGCCCTGCTCGGCCGCCGCCCGCATCCACTTCAGCGCGGCCTGTTCGTTACGGACCATTCCCAGCCCGTTCTGAAAGATGATGGCGAGGCGATGCTGGGCGTCGGCGTTGCCTTGTTCGGCAAAGGGCGACAGCGATTGCGCCGCCCGGGCGAAGTTCTTGGCCTCAAAGGCCGCCATCGCGCTGGCGAAATTGACGTCATCCGTATCGGACATGGGCTACCTCCGGTAGATGGGAATGTGCCGTCAGGCGGTCATGAGTTACCGCGCAGCAGCAATGGTTTTGGATGAATTTACAATATGTTAAACAATATATCTCAACCGGAGAATATCCCGGATGGGCGGTTGTTTGGGGCACTCCTGCCAGACCTTGGGCCACACCCGGCAGCAAGCCCACCTCCATAGGGATATACAGGCAATTCGCGCAGGACCTGTATACTCGCCGATCGGTTGACCAACCTGCGGGTCTGAATGACCTGGAATTCGTGCAGTCGTCGACGCATGAATGCATCTGCGCGGCACCAATGGTAACGGAAATGAATGCGATGAACGACACCGATGCACTGATCGCGATGCGCTCATGCATCCAGAAAGTCGCTACCGGACCGGAATACAGCAAAGACCTGTCGTTTGACGAAACACAGACGGCGATGGACCTGATTCTGTCCGGCAAGGCCGACCCCGTTCAGGCCGGGGTGTTCCTTATCGCCTTGCGTATGAAACGCGAGACCGATGACGAGAACAAGGGTGTGCTGCAGGCCATTATCGATCGGGCCACACGGGTCGAGGCACCGGTCGACGAGCTGGTCGATGTGGCCGACCCCTATGACGGTTACACCCGCGGCGTGCCCGCCTCCCCGTTTCTGCCCGCGGTACTGGCCGCCTGCGGCGTTCCGGCGATCTCACACGGCCTGGAAACGGTCGGCCCGAAGTATGGCGTGACCCACCGCAAGGTGCTCAGAGCGGCCGGCGTGAAGGTCGATCTGACCCCCGCGCAGGCGGCGGCGCAGCTGGGTCGAACCGAAACCGGCTGGGCCTATGTCGACCAGAACGCCTACTGCGCACCGCTGCATGACCTGATTCCCCTGCGGCAACGCATCGTGAAGCGCCCGGTTATCACGACCGTGGAAGTGCTGGTCGGCCCCATCCGTGGCCGCAGCAAGACGCACCTGCTGACGGGCTATGTACACAAGGCCTATCCGCCGATCTACGCCGAACTGGCCCGCTTCGCCGGCTTTGATTCGGCCCTGATCGTGCGCGGCGTGGAAGGCGGCGTCATCCCCTCGCTGCAGCAGCCGGGCAAGGTGTTCTACTACCATGACAAGGGCACGGAACAGTTTGTCGAGTTCGAACCGGGCTCGGTCGGGATAAAACAGGCAACCCGCGCGGTACCTCTGCCAAAGGATCTTCCGGCTGTTGCCGCCGGAGACGAAATCGCCACGACGGTCGACAGCGACGCCGTGGCGCACATCGCTGCCGAAGTCGGTCTCAAGGCCCTGCGGGGCGAATCGGGCCCGACCTACGACAGCCTGGTCTACGCGGGGGCGATAACCCTCGCGCACCTCAAGCGACATGGTTCGTTGCAGGATGCGGCGGATGCCGTGCGCAAGGCGCTGAACTCCGGTGCCGCCGCCGCCCACTTCGAGGCGGGTCGCTGAGACATTTGGTGTGGTGTCAGACCTTGATGTCGACGCCCGTTGTAATTTTAAATCTGACGATAAGCTCTTGTGAGAAGGAGATGTACGATGAGTAACCCATACTACGAAGCGATCGACAAAATGGAAAAGGCCGGTGTGAACAAGGATTACATCCTGGGTTGGGCCAGCGCCTACACGCAGAATCCCCCGCGTGAAGAACAGCGCGCCAACGATGCCTTCAATGCCGGTTACGAGAAAGGCAAAGCCAAAGATGCATCCGGCTTTGAAAGCTGGGTTAAGAAGTAAGTCCAACTTACTCTTTTAACGAACAAAAAAGGCGGGGTGACCCGCCTTTTTTGTTGTTCCCGGAACCCTTCAGGCCGCCGGCTTCTGCTCCGGCACCAGGCTGCTCATCGCCCGTTTCAGGGTCTTGATCGCGCCCGGCGCCTCGATATCGATGACCTGAGTCGCCACCCATTTCTTCTGCCGTTCGCCCAGCACGTCTGTCACCCGGTCCCCGAAATAACGCAATAACTGGAAACTGGGTTCATTATCGATCACGGCAAATTCCGAGTAGTCATCCATGCGCAGATTGAGGCGCTCTATGAAGGGCTTTCTGTAGTCGCCGTCGCCGAGGAAATCGCGCATATTGTCCTGTACGTAGTCGGCCAGCTTGCGCGCCAACGCGTTCAGGAACTCGGCCCGCTCCTGATCATCCATCCGCTCGTGTGCCATGCGGTCGACGATATGGATCAGGAAGGCGGCGAATTCCTGCATGACCTCGACCCGCTGTACCTGCGTGTCGGTCTGAAATCCCTCGTTCTCGAGATTGAGCAGGGCCGCCTGGCCGATCCGCCACAGGGTGAAACCCAGGGCGCTGGTGACTTCCTGGATCGAGCGGGCCTTGTCCTGTTTGTTCCAACGGGTCTTGATTCGCACAACGAACTCCATACATGCAGGGTCTGTAATTTCATTACCGAATCGACAGGATATTGTAGCGCGACCTGCTAACGTCGTCGGCAATAGGTCCCTGCCCTGATGCGGCTATGATAGGATGCAATAGTATACTGAAACAGTCGGGATTCTTCCTACCCCCGCTGGGTTGTAAATCCGTTAAGCAGAGTTCAGTGGAATCATGAGCCCGAATCTGGAACCACTGCTGACCGCAGTGCAAAAGAACTGCCATCTAACCGATGCGCTGCATGCCGGCGACTACACACTGTGTGTCTATCTGCTGAAGATGCGCGAATATTACCGCTGGGAAAAGGGGTTTTCCTTTTCCACCGCCTTGTCTCCGGCCGACGTCGGCAACTGGCTGCGCGAACGCGAACAGTATTGGGAAAGTCTCGAGCACGAGACCTTTGTCGATCTGCCCGTCAATGGCGACCGCTACGACCCCTTTGACAGTGAGACCCTGAACCGGATCCTCAATCCGGAAGGATTCGTCTACAGTGCCGGCATGGGTCAACAGGGTCGGCCGCACTTTTTCCTCGGCCGCCTGGAGCAGCGGCAGACGCGGGAGAATTTCACGCTGCTGATCTCGGCCGACGAATACGCGCGTGATCTTGCCGCACCGCCGGCCATGGCGCAGGGTCAGACGATTTTCGTGCGACGGGAATCCCTCCGCCGCATGATCTGGGAGAAGATCGAGGAATGGCGCTGGAACAAGCCGGACAATGCCATGGGCAGAGCGATCCGTTGTTACGACTTCGACGATGACACGGACACGGCGTTGCATGAAATGACCGAGCATCAGATCGACACCGTGCTGCTGCACGAAATCGGCGAGGTCATGGCCGGTGCCATACTCGGGCAGGGTTGGGAAGATATGCTGGCGGATCTGCCGCGCTCCCGCGCCGAACTCTCTTTGCGGGCCGTGCGAGATCATCTGGCCGATAGCCTGTCGACCCTGCCACAACTGATCGACGGGCGGAATCATGCTCAAATTCACTTCTTCTTCGCGACATTGACGCCATTGCGCAAAGCACTCGCCCCGCGTCTGCTGCAAAGTTACGACGACTGGCTCGTGCACGGCACGCTGCAGTCGCTGACGGACTATTGCTCATCCGCTCAATCCCATTGGCGGAGCGTGACCGAGCGCATTCTCGACTGCCACCAGCGCGGCGGATCGCTCGACGACATCCAGGCCTTGATCGAGGCCAACCCGCTATAAGACAATGCGGGTAAGCCCTATTCCCTCGCAGCAGGATCCTATTCCCATGTCGATGACTCAACCCGCCTCGGTGCCGTTACGTACGATCAAAGAGGTGAAGCCGCATACGTTCATTTTCGAAAAGCACAACGCCCTGCCGGATTTTCTCTGCCAGGACATGATCAAGCGTTTCGAAGCGCATGAGGCCGAGCAATATCCCGGACGCATCGGACAGACCGTGCACGAGGATCAGGGCGTCAAGCGATCCACCGATCTGGTGGTGAGCGGCAAGGAGCACTGGAAAGACGTCGACAACAATCTGTTCCGCTCCCTCGGTCTGGCACTCAAGGAGTTCCGCGAGACCTATCCGTACTTCAAGGGTCCGTTCAAGGATATGGGCTACGCGATCCAGCGCACCAACCCGGGTGAGTATTATCACTGGCACATCGATGGCGGCAGTCATGAATTCAGCCAGCGTCAACTGGTCGCGGTGTGGTATCTGAACGATGTTCCAGGGCCGGGCGGTGAAACCGAGTTTCTGTTTCAGGACATCAAGATCAGACCGGAACAAGGCAAGCTGATTCTGTTCCCACCATTCTGGACCCATGAACACCGCGGCGTCACGCTCGAAAAGGGCGTCAAGTACATCGCCACCACCTGGGTTGTCTTTGCCTGATCACCCGCCTACGTTGCCTGCCGATCGAGCAGCCGCCGGCACTGTGCTCATACTCTCACCGGAATCAGAGCAGGACTTCGAACGCTATTTCGACCTGCGCTGGCGCCTGCTGCGGAAACCCTGGAAACAACCACGCGGCAGCGAACGTGACGAACTGGATGCGGTGAGCTGGCATCGCATGGCCTGCCTCGATGGTCGCCCGCCTCATATCCCCATCGGTGTCGCCCGTCTGCATCTGATAGACAGTCAACGGGCGCAACTGCGTTACATGGCAGTCGAACCGGATCATCGTCATCAGGGTATAGGACGTGCGCTGGAAGCGGATCTGGAAGCACTCGCGCGAGCGAATCGCGTCCGCGAGATCATTCTGCAGGCGCGCGCCGACAGCGTACCTTTCTATCAGCAGCTGGGATATTCCGTGACCGGACCCGGTCACCTTCTGTATGGCGAGATTCGCCACTTCGCCATGCGCAAATGCCTGGACTGATACGTCAGCCTATACGTGCGCCGCAATCACGAGCGAGGGATTCGATAGCCGAGCGATCCGGATAACCTGACCCCGCCTGCTGCAGGAACAACTGCCACTCGGAAAAGGCGGCGGCGAATTCGGGATGAGTCCCCTGGCAGCCGAGCACGGTGATGACAGCGTCACCGATCTTCCATGGCCCCTCGCCCTTCACGGCACCTTCGATACGATGGATCGCACGTGACGCGGGCCGTTGCAGATGCCAATACATTTCGAAGTACACCAGGCCTTCGCCCTGCGCGAGCGGAAACCGTTCAACCATGATTGTCGACGTGCCATCCGGCTTACGCAGCAGCAGTGGCACAGTCATACTGAACAGATCAGCCATACGGTATTCCCGAGCACTCAGTAGCAGACGGCGGTGTCAGCCCATGACGATTTCATGTTCCAGCATGTCGCCTTCGCTGCTGAGACGGACCTCGGTGACACCCGGCATGCGCGCCAGAATATAACCCGCCATCATCATGCCGAGCTTTTCGTTTTCCTTGTGAATCGCATCGAGTATTCGGTCGGCAGCGATCTGACAGCGCATTTCCTGGTTGGGACTGTCCACCCAGGTGCGGCTCATCTGATATCCCCGATCCATGTCGCTATCCAGTTTGGCGAAGAATTCCTCGCCTTCGGTCAATACGAATTCAGGCACGTTGATTGGATAGACTTGGTCGTCGAGCATTATGTTGAGTATCATTCCAGCCTCCACATTCGGCTTTGATAAGTAACGCCAGCGCGTATTGAAGGGCATTTTAACGGTCGCGTCGTCACTTGGGGTAAATCGTATGTTACTGACTATATCCGGTGTCATTCCGGCGCCGCAGCTGCAGCGGGTCCGGCAGTTACTTGAACGCGGCAGCTTCGCGGATGGAAAGCTGTCCGCCGGACTCGAGGCGCGTCGCGTCAAACAGAATCAGGAATTGACGCAGGAACCCGAACTCTACAGCGCGTTGAACAATATCGTCATGGGCTGTCTGCTACAGCATCCGACCTATCAGCAGGCGGTGCTGCCCAAGCGCATCGCCGCGCCCTACTACGCGCGTTACACGACCGGCATGCAGTACGGCGATCACATAGATGATCCGATCATGGGGCCGGTCGGCGAACAATACCGGTCCGATGTATCGATCACACTCTTTCTCAACGAGCCCGACGACTACGACGGCGGAGAGCTCGTCATCCGCAGCAGCTTTGGTGAACAGCAGATCAAGCTGAACGCTGGGGATGCGGTCCTGTATCCGTCAACGAGCCTGCATCATATCAATCCGGTGACACGCGGCGAACGCCTGGTCGCTGTGACCTGGGCACAAAGCCTGGTGCGCGACCCCGCTCGGCGGGAACTGTTATATCAACTGTGCCAGGCGCGCGAACGTCTGCTGGCGGGCCGGCCCGAGGCCGAGGAAACAGGCTGGGTCAGCAACAGTTACGCCAATCTGGTGCGGATGTGGTCGGATATCTGAGACACGAGTAATGAAAAAGGCCGCCCAGGGGCGGCCTTTTCTGTGTCCCCGCGAGCGGGACATCGAGCGATGCTGCTTACTCGTGCGAGCCTTTCTCGGCATGCGCCAGCGAGACAACCTTCATCGCCATATCGCGATACTTCTGACGGTAGTCTGCAAGCTGGTGGCCGGCAGGGGGAGCGAAATACTCTTCCTGGCTCACGCCTTTCTCGTGCTCCAGCTCCATGAATTTCTTCTGCATTTCCAGCATCTCTTTGATCAATTTGGTCTTTTCGCTCATTTTCTTTGCCTCCGGCACGACCGAGGTGCCTCTTGGTTCAGTTAAATGCTACCGCATGGGCTGGCCGCACTATAGTACGTCCAACAGCTCCCGGCCATATCCCTAACGGGCAAGCCGTGCGGTTACTCTGAAATTATCAATAGCCGCCTTTACGCATGCTTTCCGGCAGACCACCGATGAGGCCCGCCTGTTTGCTGGGATTGCCCGGAAACAGATCGAACAGATCCTTGTTGTTCACCTTGACACCCCAGATAGCGCCCATGCCTTTCAGCATTTCGCGGTTGTTCGGCTGATGGCCGTTCTGGTCGAAATAGGCCTCGCGCAGGTAGTTGATGGCATCCCAGTGCTTCTGAGTCAGTTCAATACCCTCTTCCTCAGCCAACTTCTTGGCCAGATCCTCACTCCAGTCTTCCGTGTTGCACAGGAAGCCGGTTTCTGTCGTTTCAATGGTTTTACCTTCAAACTCAATTGCCATTGTTTTCCCCTAGTTAGAGCACGTTGTTGATACAGACTAATGAAAGATCAACCGGGCGACCCGCCGGTCGGAAAGCTCGCTATTCTAATGTGTTTCCTTCACCGCTTTAATACCCTTATGGGGTAGGAACAGCCCGCAGCCCATTTTGCGGCCGGGACCGATGCCCTTCTGCTGCAGCCGGATCGAGAGTTCGCGATCCAGGTCGGCGACCATCACGCTGCGGGTGTGCACCACCGCGTCCGGCGTGCGCAGATCATGCGACTTGCCGCACAGCATCTTGCTCACTCGAATATCGAGTTGCGCCATCAACTCGACCACATGCTGCATGAATTCATCCTCGCTCATGGCGGGATCCGCAATCACATGGCGGGCGAACAAGGTCGAAAGCGTGCTGAGCAGTTTCACATTGGCGCTGCCGACTTCCAGCGCATAGCCGTCGATATCCAGTGTCATGCCTTCCAGCGCGCGGGCATCATCGATGCGTTCTTTCGGTACCCGCAGCCACATGCGCGTACGGCGTGACAGATGCAGAACCGCACCTTCGGTGTCCTGCGGACGGAACCAGCCATTGCCGGATTCCGCGCCGTGAATGAGATGGAGACCGGCCGATTCTTCTTCCGCCAGCCAGGGCAATGCCTGTTGCAGCGCCGTCGACAGCGCATGCGCATGATCCATCGGCAGCATTTTGCAGTTGACGCCAAAGCTGAGATCGACAATGTCGTCCGGCACTTTGAATTCAGGTGTTTCCGCTTTGTCTTCCTGCCACAGCATATCGTTACCTCGCCTGGGCCTGGCTAGCTTGTCGCCGCCGAGGAGAACGCCGCTTCCAGACGATCCTCCCAGTCAGCAGGTGTGTCCTGAAACGGCGGCTTTACATCGATGCGGAAAAACATCTCACCCGCACGGGCGCGCGCCTTGACCGATTCGATCAACTCATCGAACGATACGAGATCGTGCTCCTGTAAAAGAATTTCACTCAACCACAACATAAGTTTTACCTCTGAATCCCGCTGCGCCGCGGGTCCATACCCGCGCCCGGCCCTGGCGTTTCGATGTCAGTACCGGCAATACGATCGTGATAGCGTGCGCGGTACATGAGCCGTGTGAGCCCGCTGGCGGGATCATCACGAAAAGCGGTCCGATTATGCAGAATATTATTGCAGATGATTCCCTGCCCGGGCATTAGCCGATGGTGATAGACACAATCACTGCCGCTTTCCCAGAGATTTGCCAGGAACTGGACCGCAGCCCGCGTCAAGGTATCGTTCCGCCACTCGATATTGCGGGTTCTGGCGCTATAGCGCATATGGAGGTTGCCGGCCCCGGAATCAAGGGAAAAGACCGGCCCGGTCTCGGCGGGACGGATTTCGACGCCCTGCTCGATATTGGCTGGAATGGTCATGGCCCGCGGATGCATCAGCGCCTCGATATAGCGCGGCTCGGCATCGCGCAGCAGCAGATAGGCCATTTCGTGGTCCAGCAGCTGATTCTCGCCGCCTTCCGCCGCGGCCCGGGCACAAAACAGCATAAATGCGCGGATCCGCCGCTCGGGCGGATTGTAATAACCATCGGTATGCCAGTTCAGACGCTGATTGGTGTAGGGAATGTAATCGCGCTTGCGCTCGGCGTCCGACACCTGCAGGGCACTTATTCCATCGTCGTCGGCATACAGATTCACATCCAGCGCCCGCAGCCCGCAGCGCTCGCCGAATGCGTGCAGCGCCGCTTTGTCCACCCGCGCCGGATCGGTGGCGAACAGGGCGAAATTGGCCCGACGGCAGGCGGCAACCAGGGCGTCCAGCTCGGACGCCGTCGGTTGACGCAAATCCTCGATCGGAACGATCAACGCCGCAATGTCGGCGGGATAACCCGCCAGTTTGCGGGCTCGCCATTCGCGATAGTCACGCGTGTTGGCAGGCAGAAATGGATTTGATGGATACATAGACATGGCTTGGTCGGTCATTCGTCCGGCATTTCCCAGCACCGGCCGGATAGTGTACGTTCTGCACGCGGAAAGCGGGCTTTCGACCCTGGCCGATCGCAAACTTAGCGCGTAAGCATATAATAAAACGCTAAATCTATCGACCCCACCCGAATGCGGCGAAATGAGGTCACAGAAATCCACTCGGTTCCAGCGATTGCCGAACTACCTCTTTTGGGATAGTCTACCGGCCGCGAAACACCCCATGGGTAGGGTATTCTCCCTGAGAACAGACCCCTAGACTTCCTCGCACGGGTACATGGGGGTATTTGGATCGCAATCAGAACCCCGGGTACTGACTGCAACCTGCTAAGATGCGGATTGCAGTTGAACTGAATTTTTTTAATCGGATCCCTCGAGCATATATATGAAGTGCTGCGGGGGTCTTAAACGCAAAACCTGCCATTCCAGAAATCTAAGGAGACAGACATGGCCAATAAGCACCATGAAACTCCGATGCTCGACGAACTTGAAACCGGCCCGTGGCCGAGCTTCATTTCGGGCATCAAGCGGTTACGGGATCAACACGACAACGAGCGCATCCGCGGAATGGCCAATTCCCTGCTTGGCCAGCTGGAGCACTCCTACGAAACCCGCAAGGGTTACTGGAAAGGCGGCACGGTGTCCGTGTTCGGTTACGGCGGCGGCATCATTCCCCGTTTCTCCGAAGTTGGTAGCGCCTTCCCCGAATCCAAAGAGTTCCACACCCTTCGCGTTCAGCCGCCTGCCGGCAACTTCTACACCACCGCCATGCTGCGTCAGCTCGGCGATTCCTGGGAGAAGTACGGCTCCGGTCTCGTGACCTTCCACGGTCAGACCGGCAACATCATGTTCATCGGCACCGACACCGCCGGCACCCAGCACTTCTTTGACGAGATCAATGAGTACGGTTGGGACCTGGGTGGTGCGGGTCCATGCGTACGTACCGGCATGTCCTGCGTCGGCGCCGCGCGTTGCGAACAGAGCTGCTGCTCCGAGCACAACATTCATCGCAAGCTGCTTAACCGCTTCACCGATGACGTGCATCGCCCTGC
>JBFEJM010000018.1:0-13241 GCA_041553175.1 Gammaproteobacteria bacterium
GGAAAAACACTGTGGCCACGGAAAACACGCTCTGCTTGCTGAAAATCATTCGGAAGCATTGCGACTGTAACCCCGGGCTGTAGCCAAGAACACTGTAGGCCCCGTTCCTGGGGCGCCGTGGATTTCGCGCGAATGGTTTTTCCGTATAGTCCAAGGCTAATGAATTTAGGATCTAAGCGAGGTTGTTGATGACAAGCCAAGTAGCAGAAGCCCGCAGCGCACGGCTGCCGGAGCCCGCCGAACTGGAATCTCTGGTCAAGCTGGTATTGGACGAGTCCAAACGCTGCGGTGCCAGCGCCGCCGAGGCCGGTGTGAGCATGGAGGCCGGGTTGTCGGTTACGGTGCGGCTGGGTGAAGTGGAAACGCTGGAATATCATCGCGACCGGGGTGTCGGCGTAACCGTCTATTTCGGTCAGCGTAAAGGCTCGGCCAGTACATCCGACTTCGCCCCGCAGGCGGTGCAGGAGACGGTACGCGCGGCGTGCGATATCGCGCGCTACACCAGTGAGGACCGTTGCGCCGGTCTGGCGCCGGCGGAATTGATGGCGCGCGATTTCCCTGATCTCGATCTCTGTCACCCCTGGGGGATCGATGCGACCGGCGCGATTGAAATCGCGCAACGCTGTGAGGCGGCGGCGCGTGAGGTGGATGAACGCATCACCAATTCCGAAGGTGCCACACTGTCCAGTCATCAGGGGCTGCGCGTATACGGCAACAGCCACGGTTTTCTAAGCGGCTATCCCAGTACGCGGCATAGCATCAGTTGTTCGGTGATAGCCGGTCGTGACGACCAGATGCAGCGTGACTATTGGTATACAGTCGCGCGCCGGTCCGGCGATATGCAGGATGCGGAACTGGTCGGGCGGATAGCGGCTGAACGGACGGTGCGCCGTCTGAATGGACGCAAACTCGGCACCCGCCAGGTGCCGGTGATGTTCGCGGCGGAGATCGCCACCGGTTTGTTCCGCAGTTTCACGGGTGCGATTCGGGGTGGGAACCTGTACCGCAAATCCAGCTTCCTGCTTGATCACCTGGGCAAGCAGGTGTTTCCCGACTTCGTGCGTATACACGAACAGCCGCATCTGCCGCTGGCGCTCGGCAGCGCAACGTTCGACAGTGAAGGCGTCGCCACGCGCGCGCGGGATCTCATCACCGACGGCATTCTGCAGGGATACGTGCTCGACAGTTATTCAGCCTGCAAGCTCGGCCTGCAGACCACGGGTAACGCGGGTGGTGTGCACAATCTCACGGTTGAATCCGGGCCGCGTGATTTTGCCGGGCTGTTGCAGGACATGGGAACCGGGCTGCTGGTGACCGAGCTGATGGGGCAGGGGGTCAACATGGTCACCGGCGACTATTCGCGCGGTGCGGCGGGCTTCTGGGTCGAGCAGGGCGAGATCCAGTATCCGGTCGAGGAAATCACCATTGCCGGCAATCTCAAGGATATGTTCCGGTCGATCGTCGCCGTCGGCAGCGATATCGAACTGCGCGGTAACATTCGAACGGGTTCGGTTCTGCTCGAGCATATGACGATTGCCGGCGAATAGCCTGGACTCCCGCTTTCCGGTGTGCGGCCTGCCGCCGGATTGCGTCCTTATCGCAAACGGTTCGCGGCATCATTCGATTATATCGATTAATGGGCGCGTCATCCGCGCCGATTCCTGTCCCTGTTTTGTAGGGCTGTTCTGAACATCCTGATGAAAGCTGGACATTTCCCCCCATCTGGCCTAATAAGGAATGAGTTTCGACAACAAAAAACACCAATAAATAAATGACAACAGAGGCAGCTCGATCTGACCTCTGGGCGGAGGATGAAGGAATGGGATTTCAGTCTGCACTGGTCGTCGACGATTCTCGCTCGGCGCGATATATTTTACGCTCTCTTCTGGAACGCGAACGGATCCGGGTTGATACCGTCGAGTCGGCGCAGGCAGCACTGGATTTTCTGCGCGAGCGGCGTCCGGATATCGTCTTCATGGATGATCTGATGCCGGGGATGGATGGGCTCGAGGCCATCGATCGCATGGCATCCGACCCCAGCACCGCCCGTATCCCCGTCATCATGTATACCGGTCGACAGGATACCGTCAGTCTGGAGCAGGCCAGGCTGCGCGGTGTGGTCGGTATCCTCAGCAAGCCCTTCACCCCGGAAGATGTGCGCAAGGTCCTGGTCAAGATCGGGCATGGCGTAGCGGACGACGGTGCAATTGAGTATCCGGAAAAACCAATGGTGGCGCGACTGGTGCGCAGTGTTGATGCCGAGCAGCCGGCCACAGCTGAAACCGCGCAGATGGACAGTGTGGAGCAGGCGCCTGATACCCTGAGTTCCGCCAGCGCCGAAGCGGTTCTGAATGCCACCGAGGTCGGGTTCGGGAAAGAACAATCCGTGGCGACCGATCGCACGGAAGACTTGGCGGCATTGCGTGCGGAACTGTTGCAGGTTGTGAAAAGCGAAACCCGTCTGGCGGTTGATCAGATGGTGGGAGAGTTCAGAGAACAAAACAGCGCGCGTTTGCTCGAGCTGCAGTCCGAGGTCAATTCGCTGGCAACGACATCAAAGAGCGTCAGCGTGCCGGACTGGCTCGAGTCCGATGTCGAATCGCTGCGTACGCAGCTGATGAGCACCGTGAAGAGCGAGGCTCAGTTCGCGGTCGAACAATTGATCGGCGAGATGCTGGAAAATCAGGTCGCCGCCCAGATGCAAGTACGCGAGAGTGTCTGGCGACGGATACTCGATGGCCTGCGGCTGGAAAACGAACGGTTCCAGATCCAGATTCTGGAACAACGGATTCCGCGGCTGCTGGAGCTCATGGAGCAACGTCTGGAAAATCGCGTGGAGGTTGTCCGCAAGACGGTCACCGATCGCCTGGAGGACGGCAACCTGTCACCGCTCCAGCGCACAATGGTCGCCCATGTGGCGCGGACCGCGGCGGCGGAAGCGGTACAGCGCCCGGCCCGGCAAAGCGCCCGGCGGGTGGCGGCCGATTTCATTCGAACCGATCTGAATGCCGTGAACCAGAGATTCGATCGCCTGCGGCAACGTTTCAATCTGGTGATCGGATTGGGCCTGTTCGTTATGCTCGCCGTCGCCGGAATCGCCTATCTGATCGGCACTCGCCTGTAGCAAGCCCGTCCCCCGTGCCTGGCACGGGGGACCGTTTCGCTCGACTGGCCTTTTCTGCTCCCATCCCTGGCGTCGGTTCTACCCACCTGCAGTGCCTATTCCGGGTCATTGATCCCTGTAATTGACCCATATCAATCTGATTTTCCGGCAAACAATTATCATAAGCACTTTCTAATAGACGGCTTGCCGGGGATATCAGATATGCGTCGCGCGCCCTTTACCGTGGTGGATACGGGACTCAACAGTGCGGAGACCAATCAGGCCATGGATCGAGCCTGGTTGATCGGTCATGCGCAAGGGCAACGCGCCAATCTGTTGCGTTTCCACCGCAGTATGCCGAGCGCCTGGATCGGGTTGCATCAGTGGCCGGAACGGGAGCTGCGCCTGCTGTACTGCCACCGCAAGGGGATTGATGTGGTGCGTCGGCTGACCGGCGGCGGCACGTTGTATGTCGATCAACGACAACTGTGTTTCAGTCTGACCCTGAAATGGACCGACTACTGGGCCGGAGCGGGCGAGGCCGCGCTGCTGGAGCGGGGTTGTCGAGCGATTGCCACAGCATTGCAGGGTTTCGGTATCGACGCCCGTTACAAACAACCGAACGACATCGAGGTTGATGGCCGCAAACTGGCGACACTGTTTGTTTCCCGTTATCGGTCGTCGGTCCTCATGCAGGGTGTCCTGCTGCTGTCCGCTGACCCTGGCCGCGTGCTGAGCACGCTGCGGCTGCCGTCCGAGCCGACGTCCGCTGCGCTTTCGGCCACTGCGGCGGAGCGGCTGACCGGGCTGGACCGGGTGCTGAAACGTGTGCCGACTACGACGCGAATACGCAAGGCATTGGTGGAGGCGCTGGCACAGGCCTTTAATCTGCGGCCGCAGTCGTCGACCAAAACCGTTTATGCAGCGGTGCGCGATAGTGCGCCCAAGGCGCCACTGCCAAGCGGGCTCGAGTGCGAACTGCGTATACCTACCGCAACCACATACTGGCGCGAACAGGCCGGCACTCAGGTGGGTGTGTCCGAAGCGTTCTGGCACTCGCCGGCAGGTCTGCTGCGTGCCCGTCTGCGCTGGGACTCGCTGCGGCAAGTGGCGCGTTGGCTCGAGATCGGTGGTCAGGCTCAGGTCTACCCCCTCGACTTGTTCGCGCGTCTCGCGCATGGACTGGAAGGCGTGAGCCGGTCCGCGCTGCCGGCATTCTTCAACGGCCTGTGCGAGCGACTGCATGCCCGTTTTATCGGCTTCAAACAGGATGATCTGCTGCAGCTGCTGGAACGGGTGTGGGATCGCGCCGGGCAGCAGCGATATTTCGGCTTGACTGCCGAGCAGTCCAATCGCCTGACGGTGCTGGGTGTTGATGATTCCAGTGCAAGCGCGAGCCTGGTCGCCAACGCCGACACGCTGGTGCTGCCCTATTGTGCCCGACCTCTCGGCTGTCGTGGTCAACCGGTGAGCAAGTGCGAGACCTGTTCCGATTGTGAGGTGGGTGGCGCCTATCGTGACGCAATCGCCAATGGACTGAAGGTATATGAAGCAACAGGCTCACGTCAGCTCGAGGCGCTGCTCGAACAGTTGCGTGCCGAGGGTTCGACGGGTGTCGTGAGTGTGGTCTGCCAGACGTTCTTTATCAAACGCAGCAGTACGTTCCATGCGGCCGGGCTACCCATGCTGTTGCTCGACCTGGATGGCACGACCTGTTACGAGATGCAGCAGGAGGCAGCGGGCTACGCGGGCGAGTTTCCCCATAAAACGGCGTTGGATATGCCACTGCTGGAAAAGGTGTTGCGGGTGCGGTCGCCGAATGCGGGTCTGGTGGATTGACGTTCTGCACTATTTGTATTTCTTCGGGGCTGCGGATGTGGTGGCGGCACCTTTGGTGGCGGAAATATTCAGTGGCGAGCCCACCCTACTCTGCCAGGACACCACTACACCCTTTTCGAAATAGACTTCCGATTCCCCATAGAACCACAGATCACCCGCGGTGTGGGTAGGGATGCCTTGCGCTTCCAGCACCTCACCGGGGGTTGAACCCAGGCCGAAGGTCTTGTAAGGGTTTCCATATGAACTTCTGGCCTGCGATTTGGTCGTGCCGGCTGGGGTGACGGTTTCCGTTTCGGCGGCCTGATCGAACTCCGTTTCATCCTGGTGAATCGAGAATCCCAGGTAGACGTAGTAGCCGATGACGGCGAAGAGCGCCATTGCTATCCAGGCGCTGAACGTTGACACACCCTCTCTCGCAGGCCGCTGTATGGGTGCTTGGTAGGCATGCTGTGAACGGCCATCGGCAGCGGGATCGCGGCTGTCAGGGCGAGAAGACGGCGCCGTAGCCTGTGCCGCAGTCGTTGAATCCTGTGCGCGGGTTTCAAAGGGCAGCTTGCCCTGGCTGCGGTAATAGTCCGACAGCGCCGTGTAGGCCTTGTTCAGCTCCTGCATTCGCTGCCCGGCCTCGGTCTGTGCCTCTGACTGTGGCGGGTAACGATCGGGATGCCATTTCTGTACCAGGCGCCGGTAGGACGCCTGCACCTCGTTCCATTGGCAGCCGGGCGTCAATCCTAGAATCCGGTAACACTCGGAGAAATGCATAAGCGTATATATTTCAAGTGTAAGTCGGTTTGAACCACTCTAGTCTACATGGGTTTCTTTGTCCTGCACACGTGCATCAATGACCACGCCCTCGTCGCGGGCTGCTATGTTCATTTGAAGAGGCCGGCAGTTTTAACAGGGCGTCAGCCGCGTCCGCGGTGCGGAAAAGCAGTTTGTTACCCCGCTACCCTGACTGGCCGGCAGGAGGGTATGCAGATGACAATGGTTGCCGATCTCCTCGCATATAAGGGGCGCGAAATCATATCGATCGATCCCGAATCAACGGTTTATGAAGCGCTGGCGTTGATGGAATCACGCAACATCGGCGCATTGCTGGTCATGGAGGGTGTGCAGCTCGTGGGCATCATCAGCGAGCGCGACTATGCGCGCAAGGTTGTTCTGCAGGGACGTTCGTCAAAAACCACGCGCGTCGCCGAGGTCATGACGCGTCAGTTTACCGGTGTAACCCCGGATACACCGGTCGAAGAGTGTATGGCGATAATGACCGAACGCCGCTTTCGTCATTTGCCAGTGCTGGAACAAGGCCGCCTTCAAGGCGTAGTGTCCATAGGTGATGTCGTGCGTGGTGTCATCGCTGAGAAGGAATTCACCATTCAGCAATTGGAACGCTACATCTGCAGCTGATAATGGGTCGGCTGGCGTGGAAGGTGGTCACCAGCCCGATTTTCAGGGACAGGTCAGTGCATGACCTGCGTGCGCGGCAATGCTATCCCCACAGAATTCGCGGTCACCCGACTGACCGCTGCGTTTTACCGCAGACGGCGGTGGCGAGTCGACAGCGCAGTTGAATAAAGCGCGCTGATCATCGGCCGCTACAGGACGACAGCGCGCATTCATATGAAACCGGGGTAAATGCATGAGTTCTCTCCTCGCCAATATCGACCTGAAGACAAAACTGGCTGGTACCAATCGGATGGAGCTTCTTCTGTTCCGTCTGGACAGCAAACAGCTCTACGCCATCAACGTTTTCAAAGTGCAGGAAGTACTGCATTGCCCACCCTTGACGCGCATTCCACATTCGCACCGGGTGGTGCGGGGTATCGTGACCTTGCGCGGCCATACCTTCCCGGTCATCGATCTCGGCCTGGCCATGGGGCGCCGTGCGGTAGGGGAGCCGCAGGACCAGACATTGGTGGTGACCGAGTACAACCGGTCTGTGCAGGGTTTCCTCGTTGGCAACATGGACCGCATCGTGAATATGAACTGGGAACAGATCATGCCGCCGCCAAGTGGTCTGAGCAATAACGCCTATCTGACCGCAGTGACTGAAATCGACGATGAGCTCGTACAGGTGATCGATGTCGAGAAGGTCTTGAGCGAAGTAATGCCGCGCAATGAATCTATATCCGATGAGTTGTTATCGAGTATCGATACGGACTCTCACGCCGAGTTGCACGTGTTGGTCGTGGATGACTCCTCGGTCGCCCGCCGCCAGTTGGAGGGCGCGCTGACCCGGCTGGGAATCGGCTGCACGCTGGCGATGAACGGTCGACGGGCGCTCCAGCAGCTGCAGGCCTGGGCGGAAGAGGCCGGTCCTTTGCACGAACGCCTGTTGATGGTGATCTCGGATGTCGAGATGCCGGAGATGGATGGCTACAGCCTCACTCGGGCGATCCGCAGTGATCCGCGCCTGGAAAACCTCTACGTGCTTTTGCACACTTCGATGAGTGGTGAGTTCAACAAGACCATGGTCGCGGGCGTGGGCGCGGATGCGTTCATTCCGAAGTTCCAGCCTGACAGTCTGGCGGAGGCGATTTTGCAGCGCATCGAAGACGTGCGCCATTCATCGGTTGCCTGACCCGTCGCCGCAATTGCAGCGTTGTGTTTCCTATCCCAGGCTGTTTTCCCTGAAGCGCTGTTGGATTTCCTCAATCTCATCCAGGTGAGTCAACAGCGCCTCGACGCAATCCACGTCAAGTTTGTCGCCGGCCAGTTTCCGTAGCGCGTTGAAAGCCTCATCATTGCTCCAGGCTTCCTTGTATGGGCGCTTGCTCGTCAACGCGTCAAACACGTCCGCGACCGCGACGATTCGGGCTTCGAGTGGAATGTCGTTGCCCGCTTTGCCGGCCGGGTAGCCGTTTCCATTGACTGCTTCATGGTGAAAGGTCGCGATATTGCGCAGAATATCGACGTGCGAGATGTTCTCCAGGCCGAAGTTGGCCAGCAGATCGTCGATCATTTCCCGCCCTTTGGTCGTATGTGTGCGCATCACCGTCATCTCATCGTCTGTCAGCCGGTCCGGCTTCAGGAGAATCTGGTCGGGGATCGCTATTTTCCCGATATCGTGCAGGGGCGAGAACATGAAGACATGCTGAATGTAATCGTCATCCAGCTGGTATTTCTCCGCCAGGGCTTGCGCGATCAGCAGGCTGTAACGTGACATGCGGTCAAGATGTACGCCTGTTTCGGGATCGCGCTGATGGGTGATGTGTCCGGTGGTCTTGATCGCAGCGTCCAGGGTATTGAGTGTGGCAACTTCGTTGACAATCATCAGCGCAATCAGATGACCATAGACATCAAGCTCCTGCAATACCTGCTCAGTGAAAACGTCTGTCTCATAGGAGTTGAAGAAAAGAAAGCCGACAAAGTCGCCACTGTTAAACATCGGCAGCGTATAGCTCGCAGCATATCCAGCCCGGCCGATACGCGTGCTGTGTTCATGCCCTTTGTTCTGAAATGTCAGCAGATTGTTAATGACGCGTGGCTTGCCGCTCTTAAGCATATTCTTCAGTGAGGCGGCATTGTCGAGCTGGGCCTGATAGTGCGGAAGCGGATCATGCTCACCGCTGCTGTGCAGGTAGGTCTTGAGAACACGTGTCTCGGGATCATAGAGTGTGATCGCGATACGGGCGATGAAGGGGAGTTTGCCGCGCAGGCTGTCATGCGCAGCGACCAGTTTTTCCTTGAGCGGACCTGGCCGGTTCAGAAACGCCAGTATATCCGAATGTTCACGATTTGATTTGTCGACCATGGCGGCATCGATATTGCGGACGGGTTCGTCAATAGTAGCAGAGCATGCGATGAACAGGGCATTGGCATGCGCGCGGTCGGAACCCGGTGCCGATCGGTGGCAGGCAAGTTGCCAGTGCGCCGATGGTTTTCGTGTCCCGCGCAGAGACGGGGCATGTTAAGTGTTGAAACGCGCTGGCGTTCAGTCAGAAATGGACCCAGATGCAGAAATTTGTGCGCCGAGACCGCCAGGACGATGGTCAGGATGAACAGACCCACCACGATAGTGATACAGGCGAAGGCGACGAACTTAGGGTTGCTGCCATCCGAGGCCAGGGCAACAGTCGACATCGGCAGCGCGGTGGTCGGGTTGTCAGCGACCGGCGAGCTGTTGGGTTTCCTTGTTTGGCGTTGATTAAGATTTATTGACGGCCCATCGGCCCCGCTTGAAGCAACTATGGATCAGGCGGCAGCTTCACAACAGGAACAATGTGCCCAGACCGAGGAAGGCCATGAAGCCGACGACATCGGTGATGGTCGTCAGCAGCACGGTGCCGGCCAGGGCCGGATCAATGCCAAAACGCTGCAGTATCATCGGAATGCTGAACCCGGCCAGTGCAGCACACACCAGGTTCACAATGAGGGCGGCACCGATAATCAGCCCGATGTTGGTGCTCTGGAACCAGGCCATGGCGATCACCGCGACCACCAGCGCCCAGAGCAGGCCATTGAGGCTACCCACCGCCAGTTCCTTGAACATCAACCAGCGCGAATTGGACTTGCCGATTTTGCCCAGCGCCAGGCCGCGTATCACAAGGGTAAGCGTCTGACTGCCGGCAATCCCGCCCATGCTCGCGACAATCGGCATGAGGACCGCGAGTGCGACCACCTTCTCCAGGGTGCCCTGGAACAGCCCGATCACCCAGGACGCCAGAAACGCCGTGACCAGATTGATGCCGAGCCACAGCGCGCGGCGTGTCGCGCTGGGCAGGACGGGGGCGAAGATGTCGTCCTCCTCGTCCAGACCGGCCATGCTCATCAGCGAGTGGTCGGCCTCATCACGGATAACGTCGACCACGTCGTCGATGGTGATACGGCCCAGCAGTCGGCCGGATTCATCCACCACAGGTGCGGATATCAGGTCGCGGTCCTGGAAGATCTTCGCCACTCCGACATCCGGCAGATCGGCGCGAATGCCCTCGATTTCGCGGTCCATGACTTCGGCGACAGTCATATCGGGATCATTGGTCAGCAGCGTGGTGAGGGGCAGCAACCCGAGGTACTTGTCGTAGCGGTTGACCACCATCAGGCTGTCGGTCAGGTCCGGGATCGTGCCGCGCAGACGCAGATAACGCAGCACCACATCCAATGACACGTCGGCCCGCACCGTGACCGGGTCGAGATTCATCAGACCGCCGGCGGTATCCTCCGGGTAGGATAGGACCGCTTCCAGACGGTGACGATTCTGCAGATCCATGGCGCGCAGCACTTCATGGATGACCGCGCCCGGGAGATCGGACAGCAGGTCGGCGAGGTCGTCGGTGTCCAGACCCTCGGTCATCGCGACCAGCTCGCCGGGTTCCATCTCCCTGATCAGGCCGGAACGCACCTCGTCGTTGACATGCAGAAGAACCTCACCACGGTCTTCCGGATCAACCAGTTCCCAGAGAATGATACGGGGGTCTTGCGGAAGGGATTCGAGCAGATCGCCGATTTCGGCCGGATGCAGATTGTGCACCAGCCGTCGTACCTTGGCCGCCGCGCCTGATGCGAGCGCCTCGGAGAGCATTTCGAGACGGTTCTGAGTACGCGGTTGTTCGGTGTTTGTGTCGGCCATGGACCGTCCTCGATAGGCGGATGCTCGGTGTCTGCCAGCGGTAAGTGCTGCGGCGCAGTTTAACAGGCCATTAACGCGCCGTAAAAAAATCTTGCGCGATAGCGTACGGACGTGTCGGGGAGAGGCTGGTGGTTGGGCTGCCGCGGGACCGTGTTCAGCAGTGGAAATCAGGCATTGTTGATGCGGTCGAGCAGCTCGGCCATACCGGCGGGTTCATATTCCTGCAGGAGTTTCTCCGTCAGCGCCAGGAGTCGGCCGGTATCGCTCTCGGTGACGATATGTTTCACCTCCAGCAGATTGGCAGGCAGCATGCTGAAGTCGCGCAGCCCGAGTCCGAGCAGCAGTCGTGTATAGCGTGGGTCGCCGGCCATTTCACCGCACATCGCCACCGGAATGCCGGCTCGATTGCCGGCCTCTATGACGCGGTGGATGAGGTGCAGCACCGCCGGATGAAGCGGGTCATAGAGATAGTTGACCTCGTCATCGATACGGTCGATCGCCAGAGTGTATTGAATCAGGTCGTTGGTTCCGATCGAAAGAAAATCGAGGTGGCGGGCGAAGAACTCCGCCGCAAGTGCCGCCGCCGGGACCTCGATCATGCCGCCAATCGGCATGTCGGGATCGAACGCCAGGCCATCCCGCTCCAGTTCCCGCCGCGTCTCGGCGATAAGCTCCAGGACCTGAAACAGCTCCTGGCTGTTCGACAGCATGGGTACCATCAGCCGCGTCGGGCCCAGCGCAGAGGCGCGCAGGATGGCCCGCAGCTGGGGCCGGAACAGATTCAGATTGCGCAGACAGAGGCGTATCGCGCGCAGGCCCAGTGCGGGGTTGGTGCACAGACGACCGGTCGCGTGAGCGCCGTCCATCTCCTTGTCGGCACCCAGATCGAGCGTGCGAATCGTCAGCGGCTTGCCCTTCAGGGCGCGAATGACCTCGCCATAGCATTTCAGCTGTTCGGTCTCGTCCGGCGTGTCGTCCCGATTCATATACAGGAATTCGGTTCGATACAGGCCGACGCCTTCAGCACCGGCAGCAAGAAGGGGCTCAACATCCTCCAGCATTTCGATGTTTGCCTGCATGCGAATGGCCTGGCCATCACGAGTGACGGCCTTCGCGCCCTTGAGCTTTTGCAGCGCGCGCTGCTGACGCTGTTCTTCGAGCTGCAGTTCCCGATAATAGGCCAGCGTATTTTCATCGGCGCCGGCGATAACGATTCCGCGCTGGCCGTCGACGATGATCAGTTCGTCATCTTTCAGGTAACGGCGGATGTTGCGTACACCGACAGCGGCCGGAATGCGCAGGCTGCGCGCGATAATGGCGGTGTGCGAAAGCGGGCCGCCGTACTCGGTTACGAATGCCGCGACCCCCTGATGCTGCATCAGGACCGCGTCTGCCGGGGTCAAGTCGTCCGCCAACAGAATGCTGCCGGCCAGATGGGCATCGCCGATTTCGTCGTGTTCCTGATGCTGATTGAGCAGAATACGCTGAATGCGTGTGACGACATGATCGATATCGTCCTTGCGCGTGCGCAGATAGGCATCATCCATCGCCTCAAACACCTGCACCAGCGCGTCGCGCTGCAGTTTCAGTGCCCATTCGGCGTTGCATTGTATGGACTGGATCAGGTGTTCGGGTGCGACAGTGAGCGTGGAGTCCTCCAGCATGAGGATGTGGGTATCGATGAACTCGACGATATCCGCGCGCGTGTTGGGCGGAATGCGCTCCTGGATCGCGCGCAACTGCGCCCGGGCGACTTCCAGCGCGCGGCGGAAACGGGCGATTTCATCGTCCAGCAAGTGCCCCGGAATCGAATACTCGAGCACCTCCAGTTCGCCGCGCTGCAGCAGATGGGCCCTGCCGATGGCAATGCCCCGCGATACGCCGATGCCTGAGAGTTGGACACTCATCGTCGTTGCACCATCCTCGTGGGCGAGAGTCTGTGCCGCCGCCCTGTTTTTGCGTAACCGCCCCCCGGCGGTGTGCCGTTATTCGGCTTCCTGAAAGCGATCCAGGATCAAAGCTTCGATTTGCTGCAACGCCTGTTCTTCGTCCGGCCCGCTGGTATGGATTGTCAGGGTCGTCCCTTTTGACGCCGCCAGCATCATGATGCCCATAATGCTCTTGCCGTTGACCTTCTGTTTATTGCGTGCCACTTCGATCTGACTTTCGAACTGAGATGCCAGGGTGACGAATTTGGCCGCCGCGCGGGCATGGAGCCCAAGTTTGTTGATGATGGTGATTTCTTTCTGCTGCATATCACTTCTCGGGTGTCGGTTTGCACAGCACGACACCATCGCGGCCACCGCTGAGTGCCTTGTTGGCGAGCTCGCCTAACGAAAGACGCGGGTAATTAAGAACGCGGATCAGCATCGGTATGCTTATGCCCGATACGACCTTCACCTTATAGCGGCCCTGCAGGCGGTTGACGATGTTGCTCGGCGTGGAGCCGTACATGTCAGTGAGTATCAGCACGCCACCGCCGCCGTTGAGTTCTTCCACCCGCCGCGCCGCGTCTTCCAGCACAGTATCGGGGTCGCAGTCGAATGGCACCGGCAACACGGCAGTCGCCAGCGGACATACGCCCAGCATCTGGGTGGCGGTATCGAGCATGTTCTGGCCCAGTTTGCCGTGGGTTACGATAAGGAGCCCTACGCTCATGCCATCTCCCGGTGCCGTACCAGCACGGATGGGTAGCGACTGATAAAGTAATCACCCAGGCGCTGCGCCAGA
>JBFEJM010000019.1:0-13219 GCA_041553175.1 Gammaproteobacteria bacterium
GGGTGTGGCGCAATATTCATGCAAACATTCAAAAGATTTCTCGGTGCGTTCGCGTTTAAAGCTTTTTGACTATCCAACTCCCGCCCTGCTGCACCAGCTCGCGATCGCAATTCATGGATTGTGCGTCGCCGCGCTGTCCGGGTAACGCACAGATCACGCGTTCACCGGCCGCGCGCTGCTCGGCGATCGCCTGCCGCAATACCGGGTCATCCTGTGCTGGCGCGTAGATCGCACCACGTGCCGGATCGGCAGGACTCTGCGACAATGCCATCAGTGTACGCAGATCGGTACTGAATCCGGTGGCGGGGCGCGCACGGCCGAACACCTCGCCGATCTTATCGTAACGTCCGCCGCGCGCCACCTCCTGGCCGCAACCCGGCACAAAGGCCGCGAACACGACACCGGTCTGATAGGCATAGCCGCGCAGTTCAGCCAGATCGAAATGCAGCGGAAGCCCGGACCACTGACGTTGCGCCCGTTCCGCGATGGCGGACAGATTATCCAGTGCAGCGCGCGCGGCGTCACCGGCCTCGCGCAGGACCTCGCGCGCCTCGACGAGCACTTCGGCGCCGCCGTGCAGATCGACCAGACGAGCGAGACGTTCGCGCCAGATCGCAGCGATATCGCAGGAGGCCAAAATAGATTCTATTTCCGGCAATGCCTTACGCTGCAATACGTCGAACAGGTCGCGCTCCTGATCATCCGTCAGCCCGGCCGCATCGGCCAGGCCCCGGAAAATGCCGACATGCCCCAGATCCAGATGCAATTGTTCGATTCCGGTCGCGCGCAGGGTTTCCAGCATGAGTCCGAGGATTTCCAGATCACTCTCGATACCCGCATGCCCGAACAACTCGCAACCGACCTGCAGCGGGCTGCGCGAGCCGGCGAAACCATCCGGCAGGGTGTGGAGAACCGTGCCCAGGTAACACAGGCGGACCGGCTCCTCACGTTTCAGCGCATGTGCATCGATACGGGCGGCCTGCGGCGTCATGTCGGCGCGCACGCCCAACAGGCGTCCGGTCAACTGGTCGGTCAGCTTGAAGGTCTGCAGATCCAGATCATGACCGGCACCCGTCAACAGCGATCCCAGGTATTCGATCATGGGCGGGATGATGAGCTCGTAACCCCAGCCCCGATAAAGATCGAGCAGGCGGCGGCGCAGCACCTCCATGCGCCAGGCCTGTTCCGGCAGCATTTCTTCGATGCCTTCCGGCAATAACCAATGTTCGATTCCGCTCATACCCACCTTGACTCTTTGCCCATCGGTCAGCGCGCAAGATACAGCAGCGCCACGCCCGAGAGCATACTGATCAGCCCGATGACACGCAGGCTGCGGTCGTCCATCTGCCCGGCCGCCTGCATCATACGCCGCCATGACTGCGGATTCAGGAAGGGCAGCAGCCCCTCAAAGACAAGCATCAGTGCCAGCGCCGCGAGTAACGTGTCAAACATGGACCGACCCACAAAAAAGCCGGGCAGCCGCAGTGGCGCCCGGTCTTGGTTGTTCCATCCGCGCCAGCCTCGGACCCGCTATTTGCCGCCCTTGCCGCTTTTGAAATAGTCGAAGAACTCGCTATCCGGCTCTATCACCAGGAGATCGCCGCCGCCGAAGGACTTCTCATAGGCATTCAAGCTGCGGTAGAAGGCATAGAACTCGGCGTTCTTGTTGTACGCCTTGGCATAGGTTTCAGCCGCGCGCGCATCACCTTCACCGCGGATACGTTCGGAATCGCGGTAGGCCTCGGCCAGTATCACCTCGCGCTGACGATCGGCATCGGCCCGAATACGTTCCGCCGCCTCGAAGCCGCGTGAGCGGAAGTCCTTGGCGACGCGAGTACGTTCCGCTTCCATACGCCGATACACCGCATTATTCACGTCCTGCGGCAATTCGATGCGCTTGATGCGCACGTCGATGATCGAAATACCCAGCTCCTTGGCCTCGTAGCTGGCATTCTGGGTCAGCACGTTCATGATCTGGCCACGCTCACCGGAGACCACTTCGTTGATGGTGCGCTTACTGAATTCACCGCGCATGCCATCCTTGATGATCTGCTCCAGCCGCTGCCGTGCCTGCGCCTCGTCGCCGAGAACCGCCGTGTAGAAACGCGTCACGTCATCGATACGCCACTTGACGAAGGAATCCACGATGACGTTTTTCTTTTCCGCGGTCAGGAACCGTTCCGGATCCACGTCCAGCGTCAGCACACGCGCATCGAACTTGCGCACGTTGTTGAAGATCGGAATCTTGAAATGGAGGCCCGGCTCGAAGTCCGTCCGTACGACTTCACCCAAGCGGAACATAATGGCGCGTTCCCATTCGTACACGGTGAATACCGAGAACGAACCGACGAACAGCGCCCCCATCAGTAGAATCAGGCCGAAAGATTTATTCGAAGACATCAGCGTGGCTCCCTTAGACGGCGTGAATCGCTGCGATTGTCGCTGCTGGGCAGCGTCGTGACGCTCGAGCTTCCACTGCTCTCCTGGAACTGCTGCCGCTGAGTTGCGGCCGCCGCACCCTGCACCATCTGATCGAGCGGCAGGTACAGCAGATTGTTGCCCTTGGAAACGTCGACCGTCACCTTGCTGCTGTTGGCCAGAACATTCTCGAGTGTATCCAGGTACAAGCGTTTGCGGGTGACTTCAGGTGCCTTGCTGTACTCCTTCAACAGCTGCTCGAAGCGGCTCGACTCACCTTCCGCTCTGGCGATGACACTGAGCTGGTAGCCGTTGGCCTCTTCCAGCACGCGTGCCGCGGCACCGCGGGCTTTCGGAATGACATCATTGGAATAGGCTTCAGCTTCGTTCTTCTGCCGGACCTCGTCCTCGCGCGCCTTGATGGCATCGGCAAAGGCACCCTGCACCTCTTCCGGCGGCTGGGCATCCTGCAGATTGACTGTCGTCACCAGCAGGCCGGCCTTGTACTGATCGAGGATGCGCTGGATCAGCTCCTTCGCCTGCACCGCGACTTCGCTACGGCCCTCGGTCAGCACGAAGTCCATCTTGCTCTTGCCGATGACTTCGCGGATCGCACTTTCCGTGGCCTGCTTGAGTGTGGAATCCGGGTCACGGACATTGAACAGATATTCCCGTGCATCCTTGACCTGGTATTGGACCGCGACACGAATGTCGACGATGTTTTCGTCGCGGGTCAGCATCAGGGCCTCTTTCGGCACCGTCACCTGACCGCCGGTTCCGCGCCCGCCACCGGAGCGATAGCCAACCTCGACAAAGCGGCGTTGCTCGACGTCTACCAGCTCGACCTGCTCGATCGGGAACGGAATGTGCCAGTGCGGACCGGGCATCGTGATCTGGTTGAACTGACCGAAGCGCAGCACGACGCCACGTTTGCCTTCGTCCACGATGTAGACGCCGAACAGCAGCCACACCACGAGACCTACAATCACAATCAGACTCAGGGCGAAACCGCCACCGCCACTGTGCCCACCGCCGCCATTGCCTTTGCGGCCGCCAAATAGACCGCCCATCTTGTCCTGCATCTTGCGGACAATCTCGTCGAGGTCGGGCGGCCCCTGATCGTTGCCACGCCCACCCCAGGGGTCTTTGCCACCACCAGGCTCATTCCACGCCATTTAACTTGCTCCGTCTTGGTCTATGTCCGGGTTTTAACCGGACTGAAAACTATCCGGCCGGCTCTGGAAGTATCCTGCCGGCCTTGGGTGCACCCGGATCGGGGATCGAGATTCTGTTGAGTAATCCGCTAATTGCGCGTGATTCACCGGGGATCATGGAACTGCCACCGGCGCACTTGTGTGCACCGAAGCGCACGATTTTATTGGGCTTTGGCCGCGCCCGCAAGGAATTCACCGGGCGGCGCCGGGAATAAGGTCGGACTTACCCCCTGGCGGGCGCACTGGCGCTCCAATTCATCACTCGGCAGAAGGACTTCCAACCAGCATTGCCCCTGGCTGTCGAACCACTCCTGCTGCACCACGCCCAAGCGGAACAACTCCGAGCGCAGGCGCCCGGCGGAGGTGGACAGACACAACCAGCCGTGCAGCAGAGGCCCTCTGAGCAGCTCACCCAGCGCTTCGCGCAGCAGCTCCAGCCCGGCGCCGCTCAGCGCCGACACCCAGACCCGCACCGGCCGCCCTTGGGCATCGCGTTCCAGCCGCGGTGACTCGTCGATTCGATCCAGCTTGTTGTAGACCAGCAACTGCGGCACCTCCTCGGCGCCGACATCGATTAGAACCTGATTGACCTGCGTGATGCGGTCGAGGCGTTCCGGATCGCTGGCGTCCACCACATGCAACAGCAGATCGGCGTTGCGGGTCTCTTCCAACGTGGCACGGAATGCCGCCACCAGATCATGCGGCAGGTGACGGACAAAACCGACCGTATCGGCCAGGATCACGGCGCCCAGCTCGGGCAGCTGCAACCGCCGCAGGGTCGGATCGAGGGTGGCGAACAACTGATCCGCCGCATACACCTCGGCGCCGGTCAGCGTATTGAACAGGGTCGACTTGCCGGCGTTGGTGTAACCGACCAGCGAAACCGTCGGCAGTTCCGCCCGCGTGCGTGCGCGGCGCCCCTGGGCGCGCTGACGCTGCACCTTGTCCAGTCGCCGATGCAGTTGCTTGATGCGGGCGCCGAGCAGCCGGCGGTCTGTTTCCAACTGGGTTTCACCCGGACCGCGCAGACCGATACCACCCTTCTGACGTTCGAGATGGCTCCAGCCGCGCACCAGCCGCGTCGACAGATGCTGCAACTGGGCGAGTTCGACCTGCAGCTTACCTTCGAATGAACGGGCGCGCTGGGCGAAGATATCCAGAATGAGTCCGGCCCGATCCAGCACCCGGCACTGTAGCAGCCGCTCCAGATTGCGTTCCTGACTCGGGGACAGACTGTGGTTGAACAAGACCAGTTCGGCCTGGTTCTCACTTACCTGTGCACGCACCTCGTCGGCCTTGCCGGAACCGACGAAGTACTTCGGATCCGGGCTGGCGCGGGATGCCGTGACGACACCGACCACCGTCGCACCGGCGGATGCGGCGAGTTCGGAAAACTCCTGGAGGTCTTCGGGATCCTGGTCGCTGGAAAAATCCACATGTACCAGGATCGCGCGTTCGCCGCTGCGGGGGCGTTCGAACAATCAGCGCCCCCTGCACGGTCGTGCGGTATCAGGCATTACCCGGTTCCGGTCCGGCCCCGGCTTCATCGGTACCGGCAATGCGCACATTGCGCGCCGGCACGACTGTCGAGATGGCGTGTTTATAGACCATCTGACTGACACTGTTCTTCAACAGCACGACGAACTGGTCGAACGATTCGATCTGGCCCTGCAACTTGATTCCATTCACCAGGTAGATCGACACCGGGACCCGCTCCTTACGCAAGGTATTGAGGAAGGGTTCCTGAAGAGATTGACCACGCGCCATTTCATTTCTCCTTCTTTTTATATCAGCCAAGAGCCCTCTCCAATCTTAATTGTATTTACGCATGCAATTGAACGAGTAAAACTTTCTTCGTACTGTCGGCAAGTTACTTCCATATCAGCCTCGATTTCCAAAGTGTAGCATAGTCATTCTTGGCCCCGGTCCACAACCCCGTTTTCACGTAAGACCGCAATAACCCTGTCCAGCAGACCCGGCGCATCGGCATCCAGCCAGATCAGATCCGGCTCGCTCCTGAGCCAGGTGAATTGGCGCTTGGCGTACTGCCGGGTCGCGACAACGGCCTTGGCGCACATCTGTTCATAATCCAGTTCACCGGCCAGGTACTGCCAGACCTGCCGGTATCCGACCGCGCGGATGGAGGGCAGGTGCGGCCCCAGATCGCCCCGCCGATACAGTTGCTCGACCTCGTCGACCAGGCCCAGTTCCAGCATCTGGCCGAAGCGCCGCTCGATGCGGCCATGCAGCACCGAGCGATCGGCCGGCGCGATGGCCAGCCGCAGCAGTGGCGGCGACGGGACGTCCGCGATATCGTCCTGGAAATGTTCGGTCAATGACCGACCGCTGAGTTCGTACACCTCGAGCGCGCGCTGGATACGCTGCGGGTCATTGGGATGTATGCGCTTTGCCGCCTGCGGGTCAACCCGCGCCAGCCGCGCATGCAGGGCCTCCAGGCCGTGGGTCTCGATTTCGTTTTCCAGCCGCGCCCGCACTGCCGCATCCGCGCCCGGCATGGGTGCCAACCCGCGCTGCAGCGCGCGGAAATACAGCATGGTGCCCCCTACCAGGACTGGTAGACGCCCGTCCCGGTCGATTTGTTCCATCTCCGCCAG
This sequence comes from Gammaproteobacteria bacterium, assembly GCA_041553175.1. GTDB lineage: Bacteria > Pseudomonadota > Gammaproteobacteria > Thiohalobacterales > Thiohalobacteraceae > JAHJQQ01. Next base: position 6,248 of record JBFEJM010000019.1, read on the forward strand.
ACAGTCGGCGCGAAAGCGCGCGGCGGAATAGCGTTCGGCGGGATCCAGAAAGTCGATCAGTCGGTGCGGTGCCACGCGCAGCAGTTCCGCGTCCGGCTTGGCGGTACCGATATCCATGCCACGGTAAACCATCGCGGAATCGACGCTGATGATGGAAAAGGGAAAGCGTTGCACCAGATCGACCGCCAGCTGGGTCTTGCCGGACGCCGTCGGCCCCATGATGCAGAGGGTCGGCGCCGGGCCGGCACGGGAAGCGGATACGGGTGTGCTCACTGGCCGCGCAGAAACAACCGGTCGAGTTCCTCGATGCGCAGCTGAACCCAGGTCGGTCGACCGTGATTGCACTGGCCGCTGCGTTCCGTACGTTCCATATCACGCAACAGGGCGTTCATCTCGGCAACAGTCAATTGCCGGTTGGCGCGAATCGAACCGTGGCAGGCCATGGTCGAGAGGATGGCGTTCTGCGCCTCGCGTACCCGGTTGCTGACGCCGTGCTCGGTCAGATCCGAAAGCACATCGCGCACCAGCACGGCGACATCGGCCTGACGCAGCAGTGCCGGCACCTGCCGCACCACCAGCCGTTCGGGGGCGATACGGTCAACGGTCAGACCGAGTTCCGCGAACAGCGCGGACGCCTCTTCGGCCAGTGCCGCTTCACGCTCACTGACCGCAACCGTCACCGGCACCAGCAAGGGCTGTGCGCGGACACCCTCACCTTCCCAGGCCTGTTTCAATCTCTCGTATGTAATGCGTTCGTGCGCCGCATGCATATCGACCAGCACCAGGCCTTGGGCGTTCTGCGCCAGGATATAAATCCCATGCAGCTGCGCAAGCGCATAGCCCAGCGGCGCTGCCGCAATATCCGGCTCCGCCGCCGGCAACGACGCGGCGACTGCCCCGCCGCCATCGGCCGCCGAATGGAGTGCAGCATACGCCGCCATCTGCTCCGCCACCTGCAACGGCATGGATTGCTGGCGGGCGATGGTTGCGATGGTCTGCGCCGGCGGCGGCGCGTCCAGCCCATCTTCACGCACGGCGGGTGCGGCGGGGCGCGTCGCGGCCAAAGCCGCATGCAGTGAACGAAACAGGAAATCGTGCACCAGCCGGCTGTCGCGGAAACGGACCTCATGTTTGGCCGGATGCACATTGACGTCGACCGCGGTCGGATCCAATTCCAGATATAACACGAAGGCCGGATGCCGGCCGTGGAACAGCACATCCTGATAGGCCTGACGGATGGCGTGCGCGATGAGCTTGTCACGCACCATGCGGCCGTTGACGAAGAAGTGCTGCAGATCGGCCTGACTGCGGGAAAAAGTCGGCAATGCGATCCAACCCGACAGCCGCAATCCCGCCGCCGCCTGCTCGACATACAGACTCTGTTCGATGAACGGTTGACCGCACAATTTGGCCAGTCGCTGTTCCTGCTGCGCGCGCGACTCCGCGGCCGGCAGCCGCCATATCGCGCGCTGGTTGTGACTGAGCATGATATCGACGGCAAAGCGGCTCATGGCGATACGCCGCACTACATCTTCAATGTGTTTGTATTCGGTGTTATCGGCGCGCAGAAACTTGCGCCGGGCCGGCGTATTGAAAAACAGATCGCGGATTTCCACGGTCGTCCCGACCGGATGGGCCGCCGGCACTATTTCCAGTTCCCGCTCGGAACCGTCACCGCTGACGCTCCAACCCGCCGCAGACGCGGCGGTACGCGAACTCAGCGTCAGGCGGGATACCGACGCGATGCTGGGCAGCGCCTCGCCGCGGAAACCGAGGCTGGCCACCTGCTCCAGATCCTCCAGACTGCTGATCTTGCTGGTGGCATGCCGTGCCAGTGCCAGCGCCAGTTCGTCGCGCTCGATACCGATGCCGTTGTCGCGCACCCGGATCAGGGCCTTGCCGCCCTGCTCGATCTCCAGTTCAAGGCGGCGCGCACCGGCATCGAGGCTGTTTTCCAGCACTTCCTTGACCACCGACGCGGGGCGCTCGACCACCTCGCCGGCGGCGATCTGGTTAATCAACTGCGGGGGCAGCATACGGATGGACATGGCGCCAAGAATACCAGAGTCGACGCGGCAGCGGATCGGACCGGCGACAAGCGCCCGCAGGTAGCGGGCCGGCGCGGCGGAGGTACTAGAGAAAACTCAACTGTCTTCGGCGGGTATCTGCAGTACTGCACCGATGCGCAGGCGGTCGTTGGTGAGCCCATTGGCCACGCGCAGACGCTGCATGCTTACATCGTATCGTTTCGCGAGCTCCGAAAGTGTGTCGCCGCGCTGGATGATATGCCGCCGTGCGGCCATGACCGTACCCAGCGGCGGATTCTCCTGGAAGTAGGCGCGGATTCCGTTGAGCATCGCCTGCGCCAACTTTTGCTGATGGCGATCACTGCGCAACTGTTTTTCTTCTTCCGGATTCGAGATGAACGCGGTTTCGACCAGAATCGAAGGCACGTCAGGTGATTTCAGGACGACGAAGCCCGCTTGCTGTACACGCGTTTTGTGCACCCGCCCCACCCGCTTGAGTTCCCGCAACACATTGTCGGCGACCGACGTGCTGGCCTCTATGCTTGCCGCCTGCGACAGGTCCAGCAGCACGCTCTTCAACAGATCGTCTTTGTCATTCAGGCTGACACCGCCCACCAGGTCGGCCGCGTTTTCCTGATCGGCCAGCATGCGTGCCATCTCAGACGATGCGCCGCGCTGGGAAACGACATACACCGACGAGCCATGCGCACGGTGATCGCGGAAGGCATCGGCGTGAATGGAAACGAACAGATCGGCACGCTGCTCGCGGGCCTTTTTCATGCGATCGCGCAGACGCAGGAAATAATCACCGTCCCGAATCATGACCGCACGCATGCCGGGCTCCCGGTTGACCATGGCTTCAAGCTTGCGCGCGATCTGCAGCACGACATCCTTTTCGCGCGTGCCATTGCGGCCCCGCGCGCCCGGATCTTCGCCGCCGTGCCCGGCATCGATGGCCACGACCAGCTCTCGCGATGTCGCCTTGGGTGCTTCACGGACGGCTTTGACGGGCTGTGAGGCTTGTGCCGCCGGCGTGGCGGTATCGAACAGATCAATCACCAGACGGTGACCGTACTCACCATTCGGTTTGAGCAGAAAGCTGCGCGGACGCACGGCGCCTTTCAGATCCAGCACCATGCGCAGATCGTCACCGTTGCGGACACCGCTGCGCATACTGCGCACCAGTCCCTGCCCGGCCTCGGCGGACACGCCTTTCTTGAATCGGGAATTGCGCAAATCGACCACGACGCGGTCGGGAGACTTCAGGGTGAACAGTTCGTGCGTGACCGGCCCGCTGATATCGAGCACGACGCGGGTGTTGTCAGGTGCCTCCCAGAGCCGGATGCCCTGCACTTCCACGGGCTCGGCCAGGCAGGTGCCTGCGAGCAGCATTAGCACCCAGGTGATACAGCGACCTCGCGCCATCCCCTGTTCCCCTCGTTATCCGTCCGCTTGGTATGCCCCCAAGTCTAGGCGAACCCCGGGGTATAATTCAAGCAATTCTCTGGGATATTCCGTCGGATAGCATAACTACCTTAGCAACAGCCCTAGCAGCCCGGTGTATCTAGTTGTGCGACGAGTCGCTCCCCGGCCGGCGATCGCGCAATCAATGTCACCTGCCGACCCGGTTCCGCATAGGCGATCCGCACCTCGATATCCGCCGCCGGCAGCACCCCGGCACCGCGCTCCGGCCACTCGACCAGGACCAGGCTGGCCTCATCCAGGAGATCGCGAATACCGATCCATTCGAGCTCTTCCGAATGACCAAGTCTATACAGATCAAGGTGATAAATCGTTCGAACGGGACCATCCAGCGCGCTGTCGTAGGGCTCGATCAGGGTATAGGTCGGGCTGCGCACGCGGCCGGAATAGCCGCAACCGCGCAGGAATCCACGCACCAGCGTCGTTTTGCCGGCGCCCAATTCGCCCATCAGGAAGATCACCAGGCTGGCGCCGACCTGGCGGGCCATGGCGGCACCGAGTGTCTCCATGCCCTCGGCATCGGCAATATTGAATTCACGCTGGTTCATGTCGGCGGATTCATGCGCCGTCGCAGCGCCGGGAGCAGGTCGGACGCGAGCAGACCGCGTTCGCCGCCGGCAGCGGCGGCGTCGTCACCGGCCAGACCGTGCAGCATGACGCCGGCCAGCGCGGCATCGGTCAGCGCCACCCGTTGCGCGACCAGGCCGGCGATCACGCCGGTCAGCACATCCCCCATGCCGCCACTGGCCATGCCTGGATTACCGCTGGGACTGATACGACAGCGGCCGTCGTCCTGTATCAGCGTCCCCGCACCTTTCAATACACACACACCGGCAAATGCCGCCTGCACCTCGGCGCAGGCCTGCAGGCGGTTGGCCTGCACGTCGGCCACGCCGACATGCAGCAGACGCGCCGCCTCGCCGGGGTGCGGCGTCAGAATCCAGTTGACACGTCGGGCCGGCTCGTCCGCCAGCAGGTTCAGCGCATCCGCATCCACCACCAGCGGCAACCGGCTGTCCAGCACTGCCGCCAGCAGACGCTGGCCCCACCTGTCCCGACCGAGACCCGGCCCGATCACCACCACCGTCGCGCGCGCCAGCAACGGCAGCAGGTCGGCCCCCGTCTCGACACCGATACACATAAGTTCGGGCCGTCGCGCATTGAGTATGGCCGCATGCGAGGGGTGCGTGGCAACGGTCACCAGGCCGGCACCGACCCGTGCCGCGGCTTCGGCCGCCAGCTGCGCGGCACCGCTCATGCCCGGTTGCCCGCCGACCACCAGCACGTGTCCGAACTGCCCTTTGTGTGCCGAGCGCGGGCGCGGCCCCGGCAGCAGGTTCGGCAATGCCTGCGAGTCAAGCAACCAGGCGGCGGGGTCGACGTCGGCGTATAACGCCGGCGGAACATCCAACGGCGCCCGCAGCAGACGGCCGACGCAGGCGGGACCCTCACCGGTGTAAAGCCCGGGCTTGGCCGCGATAAAGGTTACCGTCAGCGCGGCGCGGACAGCGCATCCACGTATCGCGCCGCTGTCGGCATCCAGACCACTGGGGATATCCAGCGCCAGCACCGGCAGGCGCGAGGCATTGACGGCATCGACGGCCGCCGCCCAGGCGCCGTCGAGTGCACGCTGCAGACCGGTACCCAGCAGCGCATCGACAATCAGATCCACGTTTTCCAGCGCGGTTGCTGAAAAGGGCCGGATCGACACGCCGGCGGCGCGGGCATCGGTGCCAGCGGTCAGGGCGTCGCCCTGCAGCTGCGCGGGATCGCTCAGATAGCCGACCTCGACCGCCAGCCCCGCCTCATGCGCCAGCCGCGCCAGCACATAACCGTCGCCACCATTGTTGCCGGCGCCGCAGAGCACCAGCATCCGCCGCGCACGCGGCCACTGCGCCCGCAGTTCGCGCCAGGCCGCCGATGCGGCATGCGTCATCAGCGCATAGCCGGGGACAGCCAGCTTCTGCAGGGCCCGGCGATCGATTTCCTGCACCTGCTTCGAGCGGTATAAAGGGATTTCAGACACTGTGCTATTCGCTCCATCCCGCGGTGGCGGGTTGTACCCGCGGCAAAATAGCGCGAAACTCCCTGCCGTTTCCACCATCCTTTGGCGCGCGATGCCTGTCCCCGTCGATTATTCCGAACTCGCCCGGTGCATCAAGGACTGGGGACTGGAACTCGGCTTCAATGCGGTCGGTATCAGCGACATCGATCTGGCGCAGGACGAAATCCATTTGCTGAACTGGCTGGCGGCCGGCCGCCACGGTGAAATGGACTACATGGCGCGCCACGGCACGCGGCGCAGCCGTCCGCAGGAACTGGTGCCCGGCACACTGCGCGTCGTCAGCCTGCGCCTGGACTACTGGCCGGAACCGAATCAGGACGCCGCCGCTGCCCTGCTCGAACACCCCGACCATGCCTATATCTCGCGTTATGCGCTGGGTCGCGATTACCACAAACTGCTGCGGCAGCGGCTGCAGCGTCTCGCAACCCGTATAGAAGATCGAATCGGCCCCTTCGGCTACCGGGTCTTCACCGACAGCGCGCCTGTGCTGGAAAAGGCGCTGGCTCAGCGGGCCGGGCTGGGCTGGATCGGCAAACACACCAATCTGATCGACAAAGACAGTGGCTCGTGGTTCTTTCTCGGCGAGCTCTATACGGATCTGCCATTGCCGGTGGACAGCGCCGGCGACAACCACTGCGGCACCTGCCACGCCTGCATCGATGTCTGTCCAACCCGGGCCATTGTCGCGCCATACCAGCTGGATGCGCGCCTGTGTATTTCCTATCTCACCATCGAACTGCGCGACGCCATTCCGGAACAGCTGCGCCCATTGCTCGGCAACCGCATCTATGGCTGTGACGACTGCCAGCTGGTCTGCCCCTGGAACCGCTTCGCCACCCGCACCCGGGAAGCGGACTTCGCACCCCGCCACGCTCTCGATACCAGCACACTGGTCGACCTGTTCGGCTGGAGCGAAACACAGTTTCTGGATCGGCTGAGCGGCAGCGCCATCCGCCGCATCGGTTACGCCTGCTGGCTGCGCAATATCGCAGTCGCGCTCGGGAATGCGCCCACGTCACGAAGCGTTGTCGGCGCACTCGAAGCGCGCCGCGACAATGCCTCCGCACTGGTGCGCGAACACGTCGGCTGGGCGTTGGCGCGGCATGGTGTTGATTGAAGGGAATGGAACTTTCACCGCAAAGGACGCCAAGGCGCGCAAAGGAGACCAAATCCATATTGGCCACGGAAAACACGCACAGGACGAATGATCGAAAATTCGTGTAGGGCGCAATAGCGAAGCGTATTGCGCCGGATGTTTTCACCCCATTCGGCGCATTACGGCCTGCGGCCTAATGCGCCCTACATTGATGTTGATTTCCGTTGCGCGCCTTGGCGTCCTTTGCGGTGAAAGTTCCGTTCCCTTCAATCCACACCATGCCGCGCCAACGCCCAGCCGAC